>JBBRJC010000297.1:0-5566 GCA_038220135.1 Bryobacterales bacterium
CGCCTAATGGTTTAAGTTCATGAAACATCAAAATGAGGCGTTTTGGCCATTTTGGGGCAATAAGGCCATCTATGACGGAGTCGGAAATTGCATTGAACCACTGTTTTTATTGGCGATTTTTAGCTATGGGACGGGCTCTAACTAGCTGTGAGGAGAAAATCGATGAGTACATTTTTGATTCGGTGTACAAGAGTTCTTGCTGTCGTCCTCATCTACGCAGGAATTGGTGAAGCCGCTGCCGGACCTGGCTCAAAACTGTTCTCTGGCCGGACACCTCTTAGCGGCCACCTGGAAGGCCAATCTGAGTCAATGCCGGCTTCCGCCACAGCATGTGTTGGCTGCCACAACAGTGCGAAACCACTGGGTCCCGCACTCAATGGCCTTTCACTCACAGGCGCTGTGCCACGAAGAGGCGGACCTGCATCCACCTACGACCAGGCGGCGTTTTGCCGCGTTCTGCGCACAGGGATCGACCCATCCTTCATTCTTCTACGCAAAGAAATGCCACGCTACCAGATCAGCGATGGGCAATGCACCAACCTTTGGAGGTTCTTGATCCATGACGGCAAATAGTGGAATTTCCCGGCGGCAGTGGCTGCTCGCCGTTGGATCTGCTTCCCTGGCGATGGGGCACGCCTCATTCGGTCCCGTGCGGCCCGCTTTGGAAGTGCCAAACGTTTCAGTGCAATGGAACGATGGCGCCCAACGAGAGCTTGGCGGAATGCTAACAAACCGCGTAACCGCCATCCAGTGGATTTTCACCAGTTGCCGTTCTACCTGCCCCATGCAGGGCGCAATTTTCCAGCGAATCCAGAAGCGCATGCCAGACCATAGCTCACGCGGAATCCAACTGCTGACACTGAGCGTCGATCCTGTGAACGATTCACCCAATGCGCTCAGCGAATGGCTCAAGCGATTTCATGCAGCGCAAGGTTGGCGTGCCGGCTCTCCAGCCAAAAACGACTTGGAGCGCCTTCGCGGCTTCTTCAGTCAATCAGAGAAACCAGTGGATAATCACAGCACACAAGTGTTTTTAGTAGATCGCAAAGGTTCCCTCGTTTATAGGACCGACGACCTGCCTGAGCCAGCCAATGTTGCCCAGATGCTGGAAAAGTTGGCCGCCTAAACAAACTTAGTCGAGGGTCAAGAAGGTAATTTACAGAGTGAAGTGCCTGTGGCATTTTAGTGAATGGTTTGGAAGCGAAACTGGGACGGATCGGAATGGGAAGCGATGGTCGGCGATTCAGATGCGGTAACTGCGGTTGCCGAAGATGCGTCCGGTAACGTTGAGCCCCAGCCGCATGTGGTTCATGAATTTTAGCCCTCTAGAATTGCAGTTTCAAAGCCATTTGGATCACACGTGGATTTCCGGTTGTGGAGCGAATCACGCCATTGCTTGCCGCGGTGATGCTGCTACCGGGATTCCCAAAGTTCGGGATGTTCAACAGATTGAAAAACTCCGTCCGCCATTCCAGCCCCATCCGCTCACGAATCGGAATATTCTTGTTGATCGAAAAGTCCACATTCCGCTGTGATGGCCCACGCAAAATGTTTCGTCCGCTATCACCAAACAAGTTGCCAGACCGAACGAACGCCGCCGTATTGTAGTAATTATTCAGACGATCCTGCGTACGTCCAGAGCCTTGCGCCGAGGCGATGTTCACCCCCGCCGCCCAGCTTGCACGGCTATTGGCTGTGCCATAAAACGCGGCACCGCTGGTATCCAATACACTGAACGGCGTCCCGCCTTGGGCCACCGCAACACCAGCCACCTGCCAGCCACCAAACACTCGTTTTCCAACGGCGCTGTTCTTCATCCCAAAACCCCAATTGGGGATGATGTAGCTGAAGTTCACCACCACTCGATGCTTGCGATCGAAATCAGAAAGTCCACGATTCAGACTCAGACGCGTCTGGTCGCCGTCACCTTGTGTGAACGTCGCGCCGGTAGCCGATCCGGAATTGTTGTCCAGCGACTTCGCCCATGTATACGAACCCAACAAGCGCAGCCCCTTGGTCAACCGCCGCGTAATACTTGCCTGCATGGAGTTGTACCGCGAATCTGTCGATGTTTCCAGCCACACCAATCCCGTTGGTGAGAACCCAACATAAGGAACCCGCAATTGCGCATTGGCCGCAGTGTTAGTGGTCTGCCCGTTTACCGGACTGGTTGTGCTGGCAAGCACCGGTTGATTAATCAAGCGCTGCGTAGCCAGCCGCGAACCCTTGGTCCCCACATAGCCCAATTCAATCAGCGTTGCTGGCGTGACTTGATATTGGAAGTTAAACCCATACTGTTGCAGGTAAGGAGTCTTCAAAGTCGGATCAACCGCATTCAATCCAATCGCCGGACGATCCGCCGTGTAAGGCGGCGCATAGATCAGCGGCACAATCGGAAATTCCGATTTCTGCGGCAACACGGGAAACGGATTCTGCAACGAATAGGCAGAATTGGAAGCCGCAGCCAAATCAGTGCGCACATACCCAGGCAGTGACAAAGCTTCCAGCAACCCAAGCTGATTCGACAGGCGATCGTAATAAATCCCGTAACCACCGCGCGCCACCAGCTTGTCCGTAATCCGGTAGGCAACGCCAAGACGCGGAGCAAAATTGCGTGTCGGTTCGCGATCCACCAGCGTGTTGGCCACTTTAGGAATTCCGTTGATCGGCTTTTGCGTTGCGGAAGTTTGCACGAATCCGGCGCTTGTCGAACCACCATCTGGCGGTGCTTTATACAAGCGCGTATCGAAGCTGCCATTGCGCCCCAAAGCATCTACGGCATAGCCCAGATAATCCCACCGAAGCCCCGCATTAATGGTCAGGCGCGATGAAACCTTCCAGTCGTCCTGCACGAACAAAGCCGCGTCCGTAATACGATCCATGCGATCCGTCACGCCGCTGGCAACGCTGGAACTGTTGATGTTGCTAAAGCCTGTACCGTTGCCGCCCTGTGTGATTGCCGCCCCCGTCAAGCCAGTCAGAAAGTCGCCAAAACTCTGCATGCTCAAGGTTCCGCGGAAGCGATTGTTGGAATAGTAATCGTCCACATAGCGGCGCATTTCCATACCGGTTCGCAGTTGGTGTTTGCCCTTGATCCAGGAAAGCGTGTCAGCAAAGTGATACGTATCCTGCGCCACGCCCTGGTCCGCATTCACGCTGTAACCGAGGCTGAAAACACCAGTGACGATAATCTGCGGAATGTCTGGGAAATCTTTCGTATTAAAGCGCTGCATGCCGATGCTGCTCAGCGGAATTTTGTTCTCCTGCACCACTACGCCGCCGAGCCGCGAAAAGCCCATACGCGCTTCGTTCACCAACGTTGAAGTGAAAACATGCGTATCGGTCAAACTCAAGATGCGGCTCTTAAAATCCTGCGTCGTTCCAAAACCGGGAATGGTAGCGGCTGGCAGTGGCTGAAAAGCCGGTTGTGAAGAGATGATCGACTTGAAAACCAACCGGTTCTTGAACGACAGTTGATGATCAACATTGGTAATGTACTGGTCGTCTTCATAACGGGCAGGAATCGAAACCGCGTAATTTACCCCTGCATTTGCCTGCTGCGGCGACGGAATTACATACTGACCGTTTTCCAGCTTCAGGTTCAGCAACGCGAACGACACAGGATTGATGTTCGCCCCATCGCTACTGATTGTTGGACCACCACGCGTACCGCGTAATCCAGTGAACGCCCGGCCCAGCGACGCCCTCGAACGGTCCAACGGAATCAAAGGCAAACTCAGCGAACTAGACCCGGAAAGTCCATTGCGTTGCCGCGTACCCTGGTACGAGAAAAAGAAAAATGTCTTGTTCCGAATCACCGGCCCACCGAGATTGCCACCAAATTGGTTTTGCTTCAAAACAGGCCGGCTTTGCCCCGTTGCATTGAAAAAAAAGCTGTTGGCATTGAGCACGTTATTACGGAAGAAGTGGAACAAGGTGCCATGAAATTGCGGCGTGCCAGAGCGAGTCACAAGCACCACTGCCGCCCCACCGCTGCGCCCCGATTGCGCGTCGTACAAGCCAGTCTGAACCTTGAATTCCTGAATCGCTTCTGGCGAAGGCGCAACCAGCCCGTTCGAGCCAAAGGCATTTTCATTCGCTGTATTGCTGTGCACGTTCACCGAATCCACGCCATCAATGTAGATAGAATTCGATCCCAGCCGTGCCCCACCAGACGATATATTCTGCGTGCCGCGCCCCAAGGCTCCGGCATCGTTAAGCGGCCCCGAAGTTCCCGGCGAAAGCGCCAAAAGCTGAGTAAAGTTGCGCGAAGAAAGCGGCAATTCTTTCACTGCCGTGCTGTCCACCACACGCCCCAAGGCAGCCGTTTCAGTCTGCAAAAGTGGTGCTGCGGCACTTACTTCAATCCGCTCTGCCACTGAGGCCGGCTTCAACACAATATCCACCGCAATACGTTCCGTCACTCCAAGAACGGTGCTGGCGGTAGTGGTTGCAAAACCAGCCAGCCCCACTTCAATACGGTAACCGCCAGGTGCCAAAAACGGAAAGCTGTATTGGCCCGAAGCTGAAGAAGTGGCTTCGCGCCGCTCGCCCGCAGCCGATGCCGCCGTTACTTTTGCATTGGCCACTACCGCCCCGCTACCGTCCGTAATTGTGCCACTAATTGTGCCGCTTGTTTGAGCAAAAGCAGCCGCCAACATGGCAGCGCCCAGTATGCAGATCTTGAACTTCATGGTTGCAGATACCTCTTCAACGTGTAGATTTCCAGCCGCGATTCACGCGCCAAATTCGTATCGATCCCGTTGAAACGATACCCACCCGGGGCTCCGAAGTTGGATCGAGCGAATTAGTAGCTAAGCCGTTATGTCGGGAGCAGCGTCACAGGCTCGCCGATCAGTAACGGTTTCCCGAAGACCGTTTCCGCATCGCCCTGTTGCTTCATCCACGCTTTCAGTTCAGCCCGCATGGATACAAGCCGGGAAGATTGTTTGGGTTCGCCTGCAAGGTTGTGCATCTCGTGCGGGTCGGCCTTGAGGTCATATAGTTCCTCCGCAGGCCGTTCGACGTAGCGTTTCACCACTGCCGCTGCTGCCGGATTCGTTTTCGCTTCCTCCAACCAGGTTCGCCAGTACAAAACCCCACTTCCCACCCGGTGACGAGAGACATGAGTATGGTGCTGGAATTCGGGATGCAGGTTTAGGATGAATTTCCATTCGCGCGTGCGCAGGCTGCGGCTGGGATAAACGTTATAGTCGCCATCGCCGCTCTGGGTGTTGAAAACACGATCGCGATGCTGCGCCGTCGCGCCGCGCAGAATTCCAGCGAAGGATTTGCCGTCGAGACCATCGGGAACCTTGCCGCCAGCCAGTTCGATAAAGGTAGGCAGCAAGTCTGGCAGACAGATCATGGCATCAGTGGTCGAACCAGGCTTTAGCTTGCCGGGCCAGACAGCGATGAAGGGTAAGCGAATGCCTGCGTCGTAAAGGTCCCACTTGGCGAACGGCCATTGCGCGCCGTGATCGGTGGTGTAGATGAAGAGCGTATCGCCGGGCACATGCTTCTGGACAAGCGCGCGGAATTTGCCTGCCAATGCGTCGGTGTGGGA
>JBBRJC010000298.1:0-5539 GCA_038220135.1 Bryobacterales bacterium
GGTTACTATTTCCCTGGTTATCCGGCTGTTCCTGCCGATGAATTTATCTATTCCGTGAAACGTACGGCCTTCCTAAATGGGGTCACAATCACAGGTACTGGGGTTAGAAACGACTTCACTCTCCCCGATGGGGTGCAACGCAGAGAGCAAGTGCAGTTAGTCAAGAATTGGGTGGATGTGGCGGCGAAGCTGGGATCGGACATGGTGCGGGTTTTCTCTGGCAAGGAAGTGCCGAAGGGCATGACTTTCGATCAGGTGTTGGAGTATATGGTTCCCGCCTTCAAAGAGTGTGCCGAATATGGAAAGAAGCAGGGCATCATCATTGGCTTGCAGCATCATCACGATTTTCTGAAAACGGCTGAGGAGACCATTCGGGTGGTTAAGGCCGTGGACTCCGATTGGTTTAGCGTGATTCTGGATGTGGGCAGCGTGCGGATGGGTGATCCGTATAAAGAGATAGAAAAGCTGATTCCTTACGCGAGCAACTGGCAGATTAAGGAGCACGTTTGGTATGGGGAAAAGAAAGTTCCAATTGATCTTCCACGGCTGCGCGCGCTGATCGACAAGGTTGGTTATCGGGGTTTTGCACCGATTGAGGCCTTGGGGGAAGGCGATCCCAAGGAAGTGGTGACGGCGTTTTTGAAGCAGGTGCGGAAGTCGTTCGCATAACAAACTTGTGGAAGGTACGCCGGTCACAGGATTCCGGGCATAAAGATTTTCTCGAAACATTTTTGATCTCTTTTTTTACTTTCCCGCGCGTTTCTTAAGTGAAGGGGTTGGTAGCTAAGCTAACCCGGAAAGCAAAAAGGAGATCAATATGTTTCAACCCATCTATTCACGCATGGTCATTTTAGCCGGCGCAGCAATTGTGCTGGTTCCCTCAGGTCTGGCTCAATTAATTCCACCACCGTCCCGGGCACTCGTTACCTTCTCCGATGGTGCGGCGTGTGGCGGTTCGTCGGCTGGCCCTATATCGTTTGTGGCCTTGTCGGCGACGATTAACGCCACACGTCCAGCGACTTCGTTTGGTCCGGCCTCAAAACTAAAGTTTGACGAAATTGCCGTCACTCGCAACGTCGACGACTGTACTGTTGCTCTCTATGGGTTGTTTCTACCCGGGCAACGAATCAGAGAAGTAATCATTTCTTACCAGACGCTTGTAGGTACAATTTCCAAGGAAACGCTACGGATGACTCTGAAGAACGTGTTGATCACGGCCTTCGGAGATACCGCAGTCGAAACTGCCGCTCCAGTTGAAAGGCTCGGCCTAATCTTTGAGCAAATTAGTATTTTCGATCCCGATACAAAAAAGTCCACAAGCATGTTTAATATACCCTAGGTTTTCCTAACTGAAGGTGGAAGGCTGATCGACAAGGCGCTGGGGAAGACGATTTCTGAAGCAGGTGCGCAAGTCGTTCGCATAAGCAGCTACACTGAACCTCATGAAACCCCAATTCCCCGGCTTTCCAGCGGCCGGTATCGAATTTCTTAGAGGCCTTGAAGCGCACAACAATCGCGAGTGGTTCCAGGAACGTAAGCCGCTTTTCGACAGCGAAGTGAAGGCACCGATGATCCGGCTGGTTGAGGCGTTCAACGCGAGTATTGCGCCGGAATATGTCACGCCGCCGGCGAAAGCAATTTACAGGATCTACCGGGACACGCGTTTCAGCAAGGATAAAACTCCTTACAAGAATCACATTGCGGCAATATTCCCGCGGCAGGGGATGGATAAGAATACTTCGGCCGGATTTTTCTTCAGCATTGCCGCCAACTCTATCGAGATTGCCGGAGGACTGTACTCCCCAGAGCCAGATCAGATTCTAGCGGTACGGAACCACATCGCCGAAAACCATAAAGTATTCCGAAAAATCGTTTCAAATCCTATACTTAAGAAGCTTATGGGGGAATTGAAAGGGAGCCAGTTGACGCGTCCGCCAAAGGGATTTTCCGCCGAACACCCTGCTGCTGACCTGCTCCGTTTCAAGCAATGGATCTTTTATTCGTCGGATGCTATTGATCACTCCATAGCAACACAACCGTTACTTTTGTCTGAAATTGTCGTCTGCTATAAAGCTTTGCTGCCTTTTGTCGATTTCTTAAATATGCCCCTAGTGCCGATGCACAGGAAAAAGGAGTCGATGAGGGAGATGTTGGAGTATTAGTCTTCCATTCGCCAACTCATGAAAAGTTTGACGTTCCGCTACCCCGAAGCTATGCGCGTGTTGTTCTGCGTGATTGGTTTTGTACCACTGTTGTTGCTCGCTGGCATCACAATTGGTCGTATTCAACTTGGCTCAGACGGCCCGACGCGTCTGTGGGCCTTCCTAATTTGTTCGATAATCCCGTTTCTGGTTATCCATGTTGTGTTCACTGAATTGCGCATTGAAGAGGACAAGATCTCTATCCGGCGGCTGTTTTGGACGAAATCTGTGCCCTGGTCTGAGATTCTGGCAGTGAAGCATGCGCCGTCAATCCGGCGGCTTAATCTTACTACGCCGTTCGGTATTATTTCCGTTCATAAACAGTTCCGCGGCTACCCTGAAATCTACCGAATCCTACGCGAGCGAATCGCGCCTGCAGCGTTTGAACCAGTTCCGTCCGGCTATTTTGTGGTCAGTTCATCCCCTTTCCGCAGATTGCGGTTTGCGATGCCGCTGGTTCTGGCGTGGCTTGGTTGGGGTGCATCGCTGAACTCGCACTACACGGCGTGGGCACAGTGGTTCTATGTTGCTGCAATCGTAGTGTTGTTTTCAGCAGTGTTCACCGTGTTTCTGCAAATTGAGTTCAACCAGAAAGAGATCAGGCTGGTGTACCCGATGCGCACGGTAACTTATGCCGTGGACGACATGCGCGAAATCAAATTGGTACAAGGTTTCAAGGATATTGCTTTACAATTGAGTTTTGTGAACCGTAGTCTGAAGCTGGGAGAGTCTGAGCTGGACATGGCTCCGGAACGACTGGCTGAAGGCTTGCGAATGGCCTACGGTAAACAAATTCATTTTCCTGTAAATGCCGATTGATCCTTCTGCACAAATCGCCCCAACAGCCCGCGTCGATCCCGGCGCGGTGATTGGGGCACACACCGTTATTGCGGATTTTTGTGTTATCGAATCCGACGTAGTCATTGGGGCTCACTGCCGTTTTGAGCCTAACGTCTACATCAAGAGGTGGACAACCCTTGGTGATCGCAACGAAATTTCAGCCTGCACTTCGCTCGGCACGGACCCACTTGATCGCGCCTTTAGCGGCGAGCGCAGCTATCTGGTTATGGGCAACGGCAACAAGATCAGGGAAAACTATACTATCTCTCGCGGCACCAAGCCGGAATCGGTAACGCGCATTGGTGACAACAATTACGTAATGACGTCTGGCCACATTGCCCATAATGCGCAAATCGGTTCTGGGTGTACGATCGCCAGTTGCGCTCTAATTGCCGGTTACGTTGAGATTGAGGACCAGGCATTTGTATCGGGCGGCGTGGTGGTTCACCAATATTCGAAAATCGGGCGGTTAGCGATGATCGGCGGTAATGTCCGGGTAAATCTGGACGTGCCACCATTTTTCATTTATTCTGATTTCAATGTGACACCGCACGGGCTGAACCTGGTAGGGCTACGCCGTGCGGGATTCACGCGCGACCAGATCGCGAAACTAAAGCAGGCTTACAAAATGCTCTACTTGTCCGGCTTGAAGCTGGATGAGGCACTGGTGCAAATGGAAGGCGCGATCGGCGGGGCGGAAGTCAGCCATCTGGTGAACTTCATTCGCAGATCGGACCGAGGCATCTGCCGCCCGTCGGCCTAATCCTTTTTCACCCCCATGTAGCGCATCACTCCTTTCGCCCAACGTGCACCGAAAGTGCCCCAGGGCTGATCATTGACTAGATAGACCCAAGTGCTGGAACGATCAAACAGAGGTTCCTCGTCCATATGCGGCTCGGCTAATCGGCGTTCCACTTCCGATTATACCCACTCCTCCATCGCCTCAAAAAATCCTTTCACCTGAAACAGATATTCATTCAGTGGATCCTTACCAGCCCACGATACCCAATGAATACCCTCACGTAAATCGGTTACTTGCGCCAGGTAATCGGACCAGGCTTCGTCGATTTTTTCCAGAGTCAGCAGACGGTGCCGCTCCTCATCGCCGCCATCAAGCACGCTGTCCCGCCAGGCCCGAACGTCGCGCCGGTGCTGTTCGGTGAGCCCCTCATATTTCCAAAGCATTTTACGGGCATCCAGATTCTGGCCTTCAACAACCCGTTGAATATGTTCAAAGTCACCACTTTGACGCAGCCCATAACGGACCATCAGGTCATCCTCCTGGCTGACGAAGAAGCGCGACTCACCTGGATCGCCCTGCCGGCCTGCTCTTCCCCGCAATTGAAAATCGATCCGCCGTGCTTCGTGCCGATTGGTTCCAATCACGTATAAACCACCAAGTTCCGCAGCGCCCGGCCATAGTTTGATGTCGGTTCCCCGCCCGGCCAGGTTGGTGGAAATGGTAACTGCGCCACACCGTCCGGCCTGTTCAATAATCCGTGCCTCCGCCTCATCCTGTTTGGCATTCAGCACCACATGGGGAATGCCGAGAGCCGTTACCAGAGCACTGATCCGTTCACTTTCAGCAATGCTGGCAGACCCAACCAACACGGGACGCCCCTTGGTATGTGCGGCTCGAATCTCCCAGGCTACTGCCTCTTCCTTCTCTCGCTTTGATGCGAAAACCACATCCGGATGGTCAACGCGGATCATAGGGCGATTTGGGGGTATCGGCACCACTTCCAATTTGTAGACCTTCAGAAACTCATCCGCCTGGGTTGCTGCTGTACCAGTCATCCCGCACTTTACTGGATACATCCCTAGCAGGCTTTCCAGAGTGAGCTGTCCCACGATTCGGCCTTGCAACCGCACCGGCACGCCTTCTTTGGCTTCAAGTGCCGACTGCAGCGCAGCGGGCCATCGACGCTGTTCGGCGATGCGGCCTTTGAATTCATCCACCACCTCAACCAGGCCGTCACGCACAATGTAGTCCACATCGCGGCGCAGCAGCGTTTGGGCATGAATTGCGTTTACAGCACTTTCCAGAAGGCGGTGATGTTGGGGCTCATACAGATTAGGGCATCCGCTGGCTGTCTCGATGATTTGCGCACCTTGAGGAGTCAGCAAAATGTTACGACGGTATTCGTCCATGGTGAAATGGAGATCTTCGCGAAGTTGAGCGGCAAGCTGTGCCAACTGCCGGACCATACTTTCTGGAACCGCTGTGCCTGCGGCAATCACCAGTGGCACCCGCGCTTCGTCGATCAGTATGGAATCGGCTTCGTCAATTAGGCAGGAACAGAAGGGCGGCTGCACCTTGTCCGCACTTTGAAGCACCAGGCCATCTCGAAGGTAATCGAACCCAATTTCATTTGCAGTAGCATAAAGGACATCGGCACCATAAGCGGCCTTGCGTTCGCCAGCGGCCATCGATTGGGTCAGCCAGGCCACGGAAAGACCCAGCTTGCGATAGACTGGCCCCATCCATTCAGCATCGC
>JBBRJC010000299.1:0-5535 GCA_038220135.1 Bryobacterales bacterium
GCCACTGGGAGAAAGCAAAGTCTTAGTGCAAGCTCACTCCAAGCCACCACGTATTGGGAAAGATCAAGGAAAATCAGGAACGACAAATACGTGCAGCATGCGGCCAAGGTCACCAGAGTGGTACTAATCCAGCCCAGCCGAGTAGCCGCAGAAATCACTGGTGCAAGCAGAATCGGATAGTAGGTGCTGTTGATGGCGTCGGTATAACCAATCAACAAATAGCCAAGAAATATCTTCGCTGCAATTCCGGTAAAGACACCCGGCTGCGTGGCAAACCAATCGATGCGGGATTCAATAATTTGAAAGACAGCAAAGAGGATCAAAAACACTAGCGCCGGATGATTATCGCGCGGGGTAGCCAGCGCCATAAGGCCAAACAGAGCCAGCCAAACCAATTCCTCACGGCGGACTATTTGAAATTTGCGCGCTGTCTCCACGCTGTAATCTTATCGCGCGGCAGCGTCAGTTTGTGCTGATTACCCGTGCAGCAGGGCAACCAATCGCCCCGCGTCGGGAAGATCATTACGCAGTTCGTCTGGAACGGTAGAAACAATCCTGTAGCTTGCAACACCAATTGGTTTAGATGATTCATTGAGCGCGTATTCGACAATGGTTCGGTCTTTGGATTTGCAGATCAGAATTCCAATCGATGGGTTTTCATCCGCAAGCCGCACAGTTTTGTCGAGCACTGCGAGATAGAACTGCATCTTACCGATATGTTCGGGTTGAAACTCACCCACTTTCAATTCCACAGCAACCAGCGAACGCAGCCGCCGGTGGAATAGGAGCAGGTCAACGAAATATTCGCGATCACTTACCTCCAGCCGGTATTGGCTACCGACGAATGAAAACATTCCACCCATCTCCATAAGGAACGGTTCCACCTTGGCAATGATTGCGTTTTCCAATTGGCGCTCACTATGTTCATCTGAAAGCTCCAGAAAATCGAAGGTGAATTCGTCCTTCACTGCAAGGCTTGCCTGGGCGCGGATTGCTTCGGGGAGTGCCTGGTTGAAGTTCGTTTGATTGTTGAGCGTTTTTGAATACGTCTGATTCTCAATCTGGTGAATGAGGACGTTCTTGGACCATCCAAACTCACGGGTGCGCCGAATGTAAAACTCGCGCTCATCCGATTGCTTACAGCGTTCGAAGATTGCAAGATTTTTAGACCAGCTTATTTCTCGCACCAGTGGTGCGAGTTTTTCATCATGCCGGTACGATTCGTAGAAACTCTTGATTCTCCAAAGGTTAGCGGCAGAGAATCCAGCGCTACAAGGAAACTCAGTGCGTAAATCAATCGCCAAAGTTTCCACAATTGCCCGCCCCCAAGTCTCCCCTTCCTGCCTCTGCACAATCATTCGCCCGATATCCCAGTAGAGATCGATCAGCTCTCGATTCACAGATCGTAGTGCTGCAAGTTGACCGGATCGAATTCGCTCTTTGATCTCGCCCAGGAGCGATCCATAGGACTCGGGCGGATGGATTAGTTGATCCCTAACCAATTTTTCCGTAATTTGATCCTTGGCCGATTTCATACCCTACCCCAATGATACGCGAGTGGCTTTGCGCAGCAGCCTATGTTGCACGGGCCGAGGATCCCTAGATTTTTGATCGATCCAATTTCTCTCACCACTGGTGAGAGAAATCCATCATCTCCCCAGACCTCATAAAACTGAAATCCAGAGCGTTCAACCTGTCAAAAGCATTGCCAAAAGATGACCGCCTAATAATTCCACACAAACTTTCACAAGGGGGTGCAAGTGTGGGGGTGGTGAGTATGAGAGAATAATGGTCTAATCTCGCTTATAGTGTTTAGTTCATGAATCAAGGAAATTCTCCCGAAATGATGCCCGTGGATGCCGCCTCAACGGCGGAAGATTCTTCGTTTGGCGCGATTTTATCGGAGTTCGAACAACAGCAAAAGGCCCAAGCTCCGGCTGAAGGCCCAGTCGCTTCTGGTCCGTTGAAGGGGACGGTGGTGTCGGTTAAAGACGACAACATCATCATCGACATCGGCCGCAAGCTCGAAGGCGCTCTGCCGTTCAGTCTCTTCCAAGAGGCTGGCGGTGTGGAAGCAAAGCCTGGCGACGTGCTCGAAGTGAACGCCGGTGAAGTCAACGACGAAGGGTACTTCTCGCTCTCCCCATTGAAGATTGTTCGCCCCAAAGATTGGAGTGCACTTGAATCGGCCTTTGCCGAAAAGAGCAACATCGTTGGCAAGGTGACTGGCATCGTGAAAGGAGGCCTGACTGTCGATATTGGCAGCCGCGCTTTCCTACCCGCCAGTCGCAGCGGAGTTCGCGATCAAGGCGAATTCGTCAAGATGTTGGGCCAGGAAATCACAGTCCGCATCACCAAGCTGGATACAGTGAAGGAAGATGTGGTGGTTGACCGCCGCGTGATTCTTGAAGAAGAATCTGCCGTAGCCAAGAAAGCTGCGTTTGAACGCATCAAGGAAGGCGATACGCTCGAAGGCACGGTTCGCAGTATGACCGAGTTTGGCGCATTCGTGGACCTTGGTGGTGTTGATGGCCTTCTGCACATTACCGATATGAGCTGGCATCGTTTGGCGAAGCCGACAGATGCTGTCAACATCGGCGATAAGGTGCAGGTTAAGGTTCTCAAAATCTCAGCCAATACTAAAAAGATTTCCCTCGGCATGAAGCAATTGATTCCAGACCCCTGGTCTGTGACAATCGCAAAATTGGTAGTGGGTGCACGCATCACTGGCAAAGTGGTTCGTCTGGCTGATTTCGGTGCCTTCGTGGAACTGGAACCGGGCGTAGATGGCCTGATTCACGTTTCGGAAATGTCGTGGACGAAGAAAGTTCGTACCGCATCCGACGTGCTTACAGTTGGCGAACTGGTTGAAGTGGTTGTGCTGGGCGTTAAGGAAGAAGACAAGCGCATCTCGCTTGGCTTGAAGCAAACCCTTGGCAACCCCTGGGCTGATGTGGAAACCAAGTACGCCGAAGGTACCGTGGTTGATGCAACGGTCACCAGCATGCAGAAGTTCGGCGCATTTGTTGATCTGGGTGATGGCCTGGAAGGCATGATCCACATCGGCGATATTGCGAATGAAAAGCGGCTGGATCATCCGAAGGATGTGCTGAAGGTTGGGCAAGTGGTGAGGGCAAAGGTGTTGAAGTTGGACGTCGCCGAACGCCGCATTCGCCTCGGTCTGAAGCAGCTTGAGCCAACGCGTACCGACGAATATATTGCCGAACACAATGTCGGCGATAAAGTCACCGGCCGCGTGGTGGACGCATCACCAACACGGGCAAGGATCGAATTGGGCGAGGGAGTAATGGCTGATTGCAAGCTAACGCCTCCACCGCCGCCTGTGGAAGAAAAGAAAGTTGAATCGGCACCGGCCGATATCAATTCTCTTTCTGCCATGCTCAAATCACGTTGGAAAGAAGGTAAGAGCGCACCGGAAACCAAGGCTGATCCGAATGCGGTTCGTAGCGGGCAAGTGCGGAATTTCCGCATCACTGTCATCGATCTGGAAAAGAAGCGGGTTGAACTGGAACTGGCTTAAAAGCTGAATCTGTGAATTGAAAATGGGTGTTGCACTTCGGTGCAGCACCCATTTTTTATGGAGTAAGCAACACACGCCGGCCATCAACGCGCCATTTACCGGATAGAATCAATGCAATCCCTTCTGAATAAATCCGGTGCTCTTGGGCAAGAATGCGAGCCGATAAAGTTTCAAGCGTATCGTCATCTTCCACCGTCACTGTAGCCTGCATAATAATAGGCCCCGAATCCAATTGCTCATCCACAAAATGCACACTGCATCCGGCAATTTTCACGCCATGTTGAAACGCCTGATGCTGCGCATCCAGCCCGGGAAAGGCGGGCAGCAACGATGGATGAATATTGACGATCTTCAGCGGATAGCGTTGCACAAACGCACTGCTCAGCAACCGCATGTAGCCGGCCAGCACCACCAGATCCACTTCATGCTCATCCAAAATTGCGGCAATCTGGCGATCAAAAACTTCGCGTTCCACACCCTTGGAATCCACTGCAATCGCTTTCAACCCTAACCGTTCAGCCGTCTGTAATCCAGGCGCCTGCGGCCTGTTTGAGATCACCACAGCAATCCGCGCATCCAACTTCCCTTCGGCAATATTGCGGGCAATCGCTTCAAAATTGGAGCCACGGCCAGACAACAAAATGGCCAGCCGCTTCATGAATAGATAACCCGGTGCCTGGCGCCTCGCGGTGTTTTCTGAACGGAGCCAATCACGAAATTGGGCTGCTTGATTTTCTTCAGCGCGGCCATCGCCTTTGCAACATTTTTCGCGCTCACTGCAACAATCATCCCCACCCCTAAATTGAACGTGCGACGGTAATCGTCGTCGGGCACCGAACCAAGCTGCCTCATCATTTCAAACACAGGCGGCACTTGCCAGCTCTTTAAATCGATCTGCGCAGCCAGTGCCTTCGGCAACATACGTGGCGTGTTGTCAGAAATACCGCCCCCAGTAATATGCGCGGCACCCTTCAGCAATTTCGCATCGTTCAGCGTCAGGATTGCTTTCAAATAGCTGCGATGCACTTTCAGCAATTCATCAGCAACAGTGCTGCCAAGTTCGGGCACATAGGAATCGGGCGTAAGCTTGGCAACATCGAACCAAAGCTTGCGCGCCAGTGAGTACCCGTTGGTATGCAGTCCATTCGAAGGGAATCCAAGCAACACGTCACCAGGCTCAATCGTTTTGCCATTCACCATTTTCCTGGGCTCAACAGCGCCCACAATGAAGCCCGCCAAATCGTATTCGCCCGGTGCGTAAAGCCCAGGCATCTCAGCCGTCTCCCCACCGATTAAGGCGCAGCCATTAGCCTTGCAGCCGCGTCCAATGCCTTCAACAACCGCACCAGCCACGTCAGCGTCCAGCTTGCCCACTGCGAAATAATCAAGGAAGAACAGCGGCGTGGCACCCTGCACCGCAATGTCGTTCACGCAGTGATTCACCAGATCTTCGCCCACGGTATTATGCCGCCCGGTTTGAAAGGCGATCTTGATCTTTGTGCCCACGCCATCGGCGGAGCTGATCAGGATCGGCTTCTTCCAGCCGGCCATGGAAAAGCCTGCACCAAAGGTGCCGATGTCGGTCAGCACGCCTTTGGTAAATGTCTTGCGCGCATGAATACGTATGAAGCCAACCGCGCGGTCGGCCTCATCAATATTCACACCCGCATCCTTGTATTGGATCGGTTTAGAAGAGCTCATCCAGAAACTACCAGTTTACCGGGCTTTGGGTTCAATTTGCGGACGAATCAGCGCGACGCCAATTTTTTCCATCTCTGACTCAAGCTGGCTATACATAGCATCGCCTTCGTAAAGCCCAACAATAGCGCCACCAGAACCCGCAAAATTAGCCGAAGCACCCACGCGGCGCGCCGCATCAATCATCTCCAAATTCCCCCTGCTCAATTGGAAAATGGTGGTACGCAAATCAAAATTTGCGTTTACCAGGTCGTGCAACTTCTGGCGGTCGCCACTAAGCAAAGCCGCGCGCCCCT
>JBBRJC010000300.1:0-5533 GCA_038220135.1 Bryobacterales bacterium
TGGTGCGGAGAGCGGGACTTGAACCCGCACGATGTAACTCGCTAGCACCTCAAGCTAGTGCGTCTGCCAATTCCGCCACCTCCGCATTTTTGGGTGGACTTCCAACTACATCCAACAAAAATCTTGTTACTTCTTCTGCCGTTGCTGCTGCTGCTTCTGCTGCAATTCCAACGACTTTTGCAGTTCGATAGCTGATTCTTCCTGGGCCTTCTTCAACTCTTCCGGGGTAAGGATTTTTTGCTGAAGTGGCTGTGTGGAAACTTCCTTGCCTGTCTTTGGATCTGTCAAGGTAACGCTAGGCGCAGCCGTAGGTGCCGGAGTCGTTGGAGCCTTTGTGGTCTCCAAAACTGACTTACCGCCCGTCCCACCGCCATTGCGTGTCGCCATAACCGAAAGTGTGAGCGAGGTCACCATGAATAGACCCGCTGCAATCGTGGTCGATTTCGAGAGAACCGTAGCCGAACCGCGAGGACCAAATGCCGTTTGCGACCCCATGCCGCCAAATGCACCAGCCAAATCCGCAGCCTTTCCGCTTTGCAGCAGAACCACGATCACCAAAAATACACATACGAACACGTGTATGGCCGTAAACAGAATCATCAACATTGAATTGCCTTCTCTCAGTATAGCAACAGGTGTGGCTATTTGTAAGCTGCCACTCCGGTAACGCGTTCCCCAATTACGAGGCAGTGGATGTGATCGGTCCCTTCATAGGTTTTCACCGTTTCAAGGTTGCACATGTGCCGCATGATCGGATACTCATCCATAATACCGTTACCGCCCAGCAAATCGCGACTCGCGCGAGCACAATCTAGTGCAATAGTCACATTATTTCGCTTCAGCATCGAAATATGTGCCGGATCCAGCCTTCCCTGGTCCTTCAAACGTCCGCAATGGAGTGCCAGCAACTGCGCTTTTGTTATTTCCGTGATCATATCGGCCAGCTTTTCCTGCACCAATTGATGCGACGCAATCGGCCTGTCGTCAAACTGCTTGCGCAGTATCGTATATTGGCGGGCCGTTTCGTAGCAATCCATCGCCGCACCCAGCACGCCCCAGCCGATTCCAAACCGCGCCTGCGACAAACAACCCAACGGTCCTTTCAACCCACGCGCCCCCGGCAACATCGCCGATGCGGGCAACCGCACATCACTCAGGCTCAGCATCGCCGTTACCGACGCGCGCATAGAAAGCTTGCCATGCAATTCAGTGGCTTGAAAACCAGGCGTACCGCGTTCCACCAGGAAGCCGCGAATGCCGTCTTCAGCTCGGGCCCAGATGATGGCAACGTCCGCAACCGAACCATTGGTGATCCAGGTCTTTTCACCGTTCAACACCCATTCGTTGCCGTCTTTAACTGCTCGCGTCAACATGCCCGCCGGGTTCGATCCAAATTGCGGTTCAGTCAACCCAAAACAACCAATCGCTTCGCCCGATTGTAGTCGCGGCAGCCAGTTTTGCTTCTGTTCTTCACTACCGTAAGTGTGAAGGGGGTACATCACAAGGGCACCTTGTACGCTGGCAAAACTACGCAGGCCGGAATCGCCGCGCTCCAGCTCCTGCATCAGCAGCCCATATTCCACGTTGCTCATGCCCGCGCAGCCGTAGCCTTCCAGGTTCGCACCGAAAAAACCCAGCCGCCCCATTTCGCCAATCAACTCTTTGGGAAAGCGCCCATCGCGGAAACAATCGCGGATAACGGGCACCACCCGGTCTTCCACAAACTGTCGCGCCGTCTGCCGAACCAGTAATTCCTGCTCGTTGAAACAGGAATCGATCAGCAGGTAGTCCACACCTTTGAAATTCGCCATGCTTCAATCATCTTACTGAGATTTTTCCTAGCTCACCTGCACTATCTAGATGAACTGTGCAATTTATCAAGACACTTGCGTTGCTGCTGGCTACCGCACTTGCGGGATCAGCGGCCGTTGACAAACCTTTGGCTGACCAGGCATACGATGCGCTACGGGCGCACAATTACGACGTCGCTATTCCTCTTTTCCGCCAAAGCCTGGCCGCACATCCGGCCCAGCCGTCCGTATGGAAAGACCTTGCCTATGTGCTGCTGAAAACCGGCGATAACGAAGCCGCCATGGATGCCTTTGGTGCAACTATGAAGCTGGACACCGCTGATTTGCATGTTGCCATGGAGTACGCTTTTTTGGCCTATGAACAGAATCGAAAGATTGAGGCGCGCCGCATCTTCAACCGCATTCGCACAAGCGCCACAGATCCACAATTACGCCGCACCGCTGAAGCCGCTTTCCATAATGTTGACTCGCCCTTGGCAGAAGGCATTGCACGCTGGAAGCAGGCAGTGGCTGGTGCCCCGGATAATTTCAGTGCTCATGAAGAGCTGGCACACTTGGCCGAACAACGCGACGAACTGGATTTAGCCGCGCAGCATTATCTTCTGGCCTGGAAGTTGAAGCCCGCCTACAGGCCGTTGCTGGTTGAATTGGGTCGAGTGTACAAAGCAGCCGGCAAAACGGAAGACGCAATGGCCGCCTTGCTCGCCGCATCTCGTGGTGCCGAACCCCATGCCGCCGAAAAAGCGCGCGAACTATTGCCCACGCGCTACCCCTATGTTTACGAATTCCGTAATGCGCTTACCCTCGATCAAGGCAATATTGAACTGCACCGTGAACTTGCCTACCTGCTGCTTGCGATGAGTTTGAAGCTGGAAGCAGAACACGAATTCCACATTGTTGCAGATAGTGCCACCGACGATTTACTATCCGCCGCACAGCTTGGCTTTTTGATGTTGGGACGCAATGACCAGCCCGCTGCCATGCCCTATCTGCAGCGTGTGCTGGATAAGGATGATTCCGAACTGGCCGACCGCGTCCGGACAGCGTTGAAGCTTCCACAAACATTGCGTCATCGCGAAGAAACGCCACGCAGCCAGGTCTCAGTGCAAGCGAAAGAGTTGGCAGAACGCAGCTACAACAAGGGCTATATGACCGACGCACTGAAGTATCTTCGCGTGGCTCATGAAACCGATCCCATCGATTTTCAAGTGATGCTCAAATTGGGCTGGGTGAACAATATCTTGCACGATGATGCTGAGGCTGTGAAGTGGTTTGAACTGGCCCGGCGCAGCCCTGACGAAAAGATATCTAACGAAGCCACATCTGCTTTCCGGAATTTGAATACCACAGAAGGACGCCAGCACACCACGTTTTGGACCATGCCGTTCTATAGTTCCCGCTGGCAAAACATGTTCAACTACAGCCAACTGAAATCCGAGTTCAAGGTCCCATTTCTACCGGTTCAGCCGTACTTTTCCATGCGCTTCATCGGCGATGTTCGCGGATCTTCACTGCGCACCTCATCGCTCGGCATTAATCCACAATACTTTTCAGAAAGTTCGATTATTCTCGGCGTTGGAATTCGAACACCGCAAAAGCACGGCGTGATGGCCTGGGCTGAAGCAGGTACCGCCGTCCGCTATTTGAACCGCAAAGATCTTCCGCTGGCAGTCAGCGATTATCGCGCAGGACTAAGCATTGCTCATGCCTGGCGCGGTCCAGTGAGCCATTCATTTATCGAAACAACCAACGACGCAGTCTATATCAGCCGCTTTCAAAACAACGGAATTCTCTATTCGCAAAATCGTATCGGTTATCAGTGGCCAGGCGAAGATGCAAATGGCACTCGTGTAGCTGTCTACTGGAACATCAATGCGACAGTTGATATGCGCCGTCAATACTGGGCAAACTTCGCGGAAACAGGCCCAGGGATACGCTTTCGTTTCTCAGGAATGCCCTCCGGCCTAATGTTCACCTCGAACTTTCTGCGAGGTGCGCAACTGATCAACACCGCCAATCCAGGACGTCCTAATTTTTACGATCTACGCATGGGGTTTTGGTATGCAATTTCTCGTTAGTCTCCTGCTGTTCGCCAACTATCAAATCCTTGGGGACGAACCAAATGCCTGGCCCAAAATTCTTGGCGCAATTGGCATGATGCCTGGAACAGGCAAAGTGGTAGTGATCCCGGCGGGCACGCACGCCCCGCCCGATTTGTGGATTGCGAAAATCGAACAAGGCACGCTGGTGGTTCTCGAAGGTGAGTCGCCCCTGGCGGAAGCACTGGGCATCCGTGCAACCGACAAGCGCGGCATGGTCCGCAGCATCGTTGATTCTCGCCGTCCCAAGTTGCCCATCGTGTGGGAGCGAGGGTTGGATCTGCCTATCTTCTCGCTGCCCAAAGATGCCCGTATTTTCGCCGCCGAGCGCTGGAATCATGCACCAGTGATGGCGGGGGTTCATCGTGGTAAAGGCGCGGTTTTGTGGCTGGCTGCGTCAGCCGGCAAACAAGGCTATGAACGATTTCCATACACCTTGCAGGCGCTTCAGGAGTTAGGTCTGGAATCACCCTACCGATCGGCCCGCCTATGGGCGTTCTTCGACACTTCCTATCGCATTCGTGCAGACGTGGACTATCTGGCGCAGCGTTGGCGAAAGGCGGGCATTGCAGCACTGCACGTTGCCGCATGGCACCACTACGAAACCGATCCGGAAAAAGATGCCTACCTCAAACGGCTGATTGAAGCCTGCCACCGCAACGCCATTCTTGTATACGCCTGGCTTGAATTGCCCCACGTCAGCGAACGCTTCTGGAACGAGCATCCCGAATGGCGAGAGAAAACCGCGATAGGCCAGGATGCCCATCTTGACTGGCGAAAGCTGATGAATTTATCGAATGCCGATTGTAGCCGGGCCGTTGCAACCGGCGTGCACGACATGCTCAACCGCTACGATTGGGACGGCGTAAATCTTGCCGAACTGTATTTTGAATCACTCGAAGGCATAGCCAACCCGGCGCGCTTTACCCCAATGAATACGGACGTCCGGAAGCGATTTCAAGCAGAACAAGGTTTCGATCCAGCCGAGCTTTTCACCACCCGTGCAGGCGATTCATCGGCCAAAGCAAAGTTCCTGGAATTCCGGGCAACACTGGCGCACCAGATGCAACAACAATGGCTCAACGAAATGGCTGCAGTACGACGCACAAAGCCGCATCTGGACCTGGTGCTGACTCACGTTGACGATCGGTTCGACACCCGCATGCGCGACCTGATTGGTGCCGACGCCGCGCGCGTGTTGCCCGAATTATCAAAACAGGATTTCACGTTTCTCATTGAAGATCCAGCAACAATCTGGCACCTTGGCCCACAGCGTTATTCGCAAATTGCAGAACGCTACAAGCCCCTTACACCACAGCAATCAAAGCTCGCCATAGACATCAATATTGTGGAGCGCTATCAGGACGTCTACCCCACCAAACAACAAACCGGGGTGGAATTGTTTCAACTGTTGAATCTCGCATCCCGCGCATTTCCGCGCGTAGCGATCTATTTTGAAAACTCCATTTTGAGTGACGATCTACCGCTGCTGCCCTCAGCAGGCGCAGCAGTCACGCGCATGGATACCGTTGCCGGTAAAACTGTCATTGATTCCATGCACGGCATAGGCATTCCCTGGAAAGGCCCGGCCACGGTGAACGGCAAACCCTGGCCCGTCAGAAG
>JBBRJC010000301.1:0-5496 GCA_038220135.1 Bryobacterales bacterium
CCATCCCAACCCACTGGTTAGGATCAAGTCGGCCCAGAATATCCGCGGATCGGGCTGGTGCAGATCACTGACAAGACGCGCCGCAAGTACCTCGATGCCTTGTTCGGTGGTTTCTTGCACTTGCGAAATAGCACTTGTTGCAGCCATCATATTCACACCTTCCCTGAAATCGAAGCAGTTGAGAGGACGCAGTCATCGGTTGATATTGCGGCACCTTCAAGTAGGGCAAGAATTTGATTGGCCGGGTAGTCGCTCTGCTCGGGGCTTCGGGCGGCGGCCGCATAGCGGCCAGGCGCGAGAATCCCTTTTGGATCGCAAACCCCTTTAATCGCACTTAACAAACGGTTGTATCCAGTCTCTCCGAACATTCCGTCCATCGACTGAATACCAAGCCTGTAGCTGTGATATCCGGCGGCGGCCAATCGCTCCAGCAAGATGCGGTGGCAGGCCATCGCTTTTTCATCTTCCCCAGGTACGGACCGGTCGAATGCAATTGAAATAACACATGACAAAGAACGCTCGGTAAGCAAGGTTACCGACAGCATCGGTTCAAAGCCTGAGTCCAGAAGCGTCTTGTAGGCAATGTCACGAATAACCAGGGCATGGCCGCCAGAAATAGGGGCAACTGGTGCGCACCACAAAAGCCCACAGCCGTCACGGTCTGGATTACCGTCGATCGGAGGAGGAGTTCGTTTCCGCCAATAAGTGCTGGCGGTGAGAACTGCCGTTGGAATTCCTTTCATCAACCCGAAAGTCGGACGAACCAATTCCAGAGTCCGGCTTAAATCCCAGCCTGTAACCCAGCGGAATGGCTTTGCGAACCGTCCGGCAATCTTCAGCGTCCAATCATCCAGAAATTGCAGCTTTTCGACTTTACCGCGCAGAGCTTTTCGCACCATCCGCCGCGCTTCCGCCACTTGTTTGCGCGTTCCATAAAGTGCGCCTGAACCGTTCCAACATCCAAAACTTGCATGTTTGCGAAACCCTGCCATATCGGTTGCTGTAAGTGGCGTTTGACCGCCCTTCTTATCCCACGGGTATTGTTGGAGCGAGGAAAATACTTTATAGTCGTTGGCGATATGGGCAGCACTGCGAAGGGTGCCATTGAGCCTTAAGGGACGCAAAGCATCAACCACCACAGCCAAATCATCCTCCCGGCCACAGCGGAAGTAGAAAGCCTGAAAGTATTCCGGCGCAGGCATCAGCCAGATTGTCATTCGAGTGACGATACCAAGATTGGATTGTGAGAAAAGACCATCGAGACTAGGGCCGACGCCCCAGCGGTAGGCTTCGCTGGCTTTCGAGCCGGCAAAGCGGGAAAAACCTGTTTCCACCACCTCACCATTTGGCAGAAGAATTTCAAGCCCGCATACATGGGCAAAGTGGTCACCGTAGGGCGTATGGCCAAAGCCACGTTCCACTGTGTTTCCGATCAGGCTGCACTCCGGGCTTGAGCCAGTTGCATCCATCCACAGCTTCGATTTCCGTTCCGTCAGGAACTGGTGAAGCTGCTGTTGTGTAACGCCGGGCTCAACTGTAACGTAAGCAAGTTCCTCATTAAAATCGAGGATCTTTTTCATGCGGCCAAGGTCAAGCAAGGCACAGTTTCCCATTGCAGGAACGCGCGAACCATAGCCCCAGTTCTTGCCACTGCTCACCGGATACACCGGGACATTGTGGAGATTAGCAATCCGCAGGCAATCCTGAACTTGCTGCCTCGTTTCCGGGCGAAGGATCACAGGAACCTGCTGCGATGTACCAAAAGTAGCCGTTTCGGCTGCCTTAAGCTCACTGGGTTCCGTGATCACGTTGCATTCGCCAACAACGGCAATCCATTTTGTTCGTGGCAAGATACCTCTCCTACTTCACAATCTTTTATTATCCGCCAACCAAAACCGGCACGTAGTCTCCCCGGTTGGCAATGGCGATAGTGGCCCCGAAGTCGTTCCATCGATCAGGTTGAGCATTGCCACAAATGACCGGTGTAGACAATAAGCTCATACTAATTCGATTAACCCACTCGCGATATCGCGGGTTCGGAACACGCGAATCGAAGCGAATAATTTCCATTTCGCATTTGTATTGGGGATCGTAATATGGCGGCAAGGGAACGCCGTTTATTTCGAGCGAACTCCCACCCAGCTTTCGCAGAATTGTGGATGAACTGTGACGGCGTGTTACTGTCGCGATGCCCAGGCAACCACCAAGCAATTGAGCCAGCCCCCAAGTTGCCAGCGCGATCGACAAGCCTTCCGCCGTATTCCGTATAGTTTCATTTAACGCCCAGCCCCCGACTTTTACATATGCAAGGTCCCTGAGGCGCGCGGTGCACAATTCGGATTCGACCCCAACCTGAAGTTGGCGCTCCCAATCCGCAGTTTCCGCTGTTAGTGTGTACTGTAATCCCAGTTCGGAATAAGAGATTGTATTTTCGCAGTGCAGATAGCGTGAGCACCCAATGATGTGACCTGCCTCGTCGATTGCTAGCAAGTGCCAACTATCGTGATCTTCTGAAGATCGATGCCTGCCGTCTTTAGTGAGATGCCAATGCTCCACTGCACCATCTTTTAGATAGACGGATCCGCGCAACTGTTGCATTTCCTGCAAGAGCCGTTCGTGCCGTTCGTGATCGGATCTTGCTTCACGGAATGCCTGCGGTACATAGCACTTGGCCGGGGCCAGCAGTACGAGACGCATCTTCGGTGTGTTCAGAATCCTACTAAACCTCATGGGTAACCTCCCCCGGAAGAATTAGATTGGTCGAGTTGTCAACCTGCTTGGAAACTGCGATCACTTTCTGTGAAGCGTACGCGGAGTACCAGAAGTACCACAACGTTTCATTTTCCGGCAAGTTGATTAACCTGTTTTAATATCTTCTCATTATGATCTACTAATTTTCTAGTTGTATTGCTATCGTCTGTTGCGGGGAATACCTATAGGGAGTAGCAAATTTATCGTGTTTCATTTCGGAACTACCGGGTTCGCACTCTCACCTGGATCCCGTTATGGGTCTCGGTAAAAACCATGGCTACGAGTTAGGCCATCCAATTAACCCACTTCTTTTCATGACTTTCCAAAGAAAACATCCTCAAAGCACCAATTGGCCCTAAAAGTGAATTGTTACCAGCGTGAATGCCTCGCTGGAGAGAATCCAAAGGCCAAGTGCCGTTGAGACATTTCACCAAAGGCTGGTCCCGCAAGGGCGATGCTTACTGTTCTTGGAGGAACAACAAAAATGAAGATAAACGCGCTACCAATCGTACTAGCAAGCCTGGGCTTGGTTGGAACACTCAATGCAGCTCCATTGACTGGCCAGTTCAACCTGAGCGGCTCAGTGCGAATTGACGCCATCAACACCGATTGGCTGCCTATAGGCGGTCCAAACGGCCAGTTCCGCACCTTCGATCCTGCTACCGGTTCGTTCGCAGGCATCTCAGATGCCATCGGCACTTATACCGGAGTGGTAAAGGATCTTGCAAATCCACCTGCCGTCATTAACACACCGATCTTTGTGGGGAGCTTTCTTAGCGGCTTTACTTCGCCGATCATTGCACCCAATGGACAATCATACGGTGCTTTGGTCTTCGACCTAACTATGATCAAAGCATCCACTGCTCCTGTTTGCACTGGCTTAGAAGCCGTCAATGTAAGTTGCAGTGGTTCGGGATCAATTAGTCAGTTCACATTTAAGAACACTGGAAGTGGCACTGAAATCGATTTTGCCTACGATGGATATTTCGAGTTTACTGGCGATGCATCAACCCGGACGTTCGGAACCGGTCTATACACCGCGCAAATGAACGGTGTGGCGATCAGTACAGTCATGAACCAGATATCACGAAGGGGCGGACTGCTGGCGTCTTATTCCGCTAATTTTGCAGCTATCCCGTCTCAAGTGCCTGAACCGGGTACAGTTTCCATGCTGCTGGCGGGCCTGGGCTTAATCGGAGTGAAGGCGTTTCAACGGCGGCGGACCCAAAACGCAGCTTAGCTTTCCCATCAAAACTTCCCCCGCTCAAAATTGCAGCAAATTCCGGGACGGGGGAACATTTCCCATATTGTAGGAAGGCAATTGCTCGCGCTTGAAATCGACCTCATCCTTAAACGCTTCAAGAAACGCTTCAAACGTATTGAAGGCGATTGGGCAATATACGGCTCGGTCCGGCATTTCCCACATCCGTGAAACCAAGCTGCCGTCCCCTCGCACATGGTGGGGAAAATCCTGACAAATATGGGGACGCACCTTCAAGGAAAATGTAGCCATTTTCTTAAGGCAATTGCTAGCGCTTGAAATCGACCTCATCCTTAAACGCTTCAAGAAACGCTTCAAGCATATTGTAGGCGATTGGGCAATATACGGCTCGGTCCGGCATTTCCCACTTGCGTGAAACCAAGCTGCCGTCCCCTCGCACATAGTGGGGAAATCCTGACAAATATGCCGACGCGCCTTATAAACAAAACGGACGCGCCTTCAAGGAGAATGGAGCCATTTTCTTAAGGCAATTGCTAACGCTTGAAATCGACCTCATCCTTAAACGCTTCAAGCGTATTGAAGGCGATTGGGCAATATACGGCGCGGTCCGGCATTTCCCACATGCGTGAAACCAAGCTGCCGTCCCCTCGCACAAGGTGGGGAAAATCCTGACAAATATGGGGACGCGCCTTATATACAGAACAATCGTTGCCTTCAAGGAAAATGCAGCCATTTTCTTCGGTGCGCTTCAAGATCAGTCCTTCTTCCGTAGTTTCAGTACAGTCGCGATAAAAGTCGTTGGTGCGCATGCTGAGATGTTTGGTCAACTTCTCCACATCTCGAGGTTTCAATTTCACGGTTGCCACCCTGCAACAATTCGCACAGGTTTGACAATCAATCTCGTTTTCAATTTCGCCAGCAACAATGCGCAAACGGCGCTCCACGAAATTGTGACTCTTCATGTGCCGTCGCAGGCGTTCATTTTCCTTACGCTTCTGTTCACCCAAACGGCGAATCTGCACCAGGTCAGTAACTAACGGACGGCTCATCCTAATTTCCCCACAATTGCTTTAACTCCATCCCTGCACAACAACGCCACGTGTTTGGACTCATTGGCCAAACCACCAAGCGCGGTTTCAATAACCGCAGTTTCAAACTTCTTCAATTCAGCCTCACTCTTGCCTTCTAACCACTCTGCCAGCGAAGAGCCGGCGGCGATAGATGCAGCACAGCCACGCATTTTATAACGCACTTCGGAAATTACCCCGGCTTCATACTGCACCGAAAGCCGTAACCGGTCACCACAAACAGGATTCTCCACTTCAACTATGAACGTTGGATGATCCAGTTCGCCAACATTTCTTGGATTTTGGAAGTGGTCAACAAATTCTGGGGAGTACATCTAACTCCATCATAGGTTACGATTGAAACTGTGGCAAAAGAGCCCAATGTGAGAAATGAGCTTCGAGTGGTGGCGGCCGTCATGGAACGGGGCGGTAAAATCCTCATTTGTCAGCGCAAAC
>JBBRJC010000302.1:0-5495 GCA_038220135.1 Bryobacterales bacterium
AGCGGAAGTTCAGGATTTATTGCTGCCGCGAAGGGTTGACGTTGTTGGGGTGGCGAATTCTGCCTTCGCAGATGCGGTTGGCGTGCCCGAACGTGATCCGCATGCGGCGGCGGTTGAAGAAAATGCAGGCGCTGTACCACCAGGGGCTGTTGCCGTTTCAAAAAATGCAGTGCCGCGTGCGGGCCTGGCTCGGTCACGTTGCGTTTGGAAATACCTGGCGGCTGCGGCGAAACCTGTTCGAACAGTGTACTCTCAAAGCAGTGGAGCACGGCCAAAATGCGCGGCGGCTCCTGGAACAACAATCCACAGAGGGTTCGCGTCTCGAACCGTAACAGGAACGAGCCAACGAACCGGAACAACAACATCGGCTTTCGTTGTGGCGGGTATACGAAGCGGAGCCTGACAGTGATTCGGGCTCGCGGGCGGGAACTGGTTCCACTAAGGTGGTGCCGGGAGTGCTAACTTCGTTTCCGGGCCGTTGATCCTGACGTCAGCATTTCGGCGTCAAACAGCAAAGAAACCCCGGGTTTTCTGGTAGCCCGATGCGAACGTCAGCCTGGGGCGATTCATTCTACGGCAACAACAATAGAGGAACCCAAACAAATACATTCCCCTTGGAAAATAGTTTATATCTCCCCTCTTTTCAAAACCTTGCCAAAATCGAACGGGTAGCTCTTTCAACCCCTCCGCTACTTTTGAGACAAGAAGATAAATTGCTGGCCAGCAACTTCCCAACAAGTCGAAGTCCGCGCGGTGACTAACGTTTCGGCGTTCTGAATGGAAATCTAAATTGCAAAAGCGGCTGGGCGGCCGTGAACTGCAAGCTGTAACAGGCCGGCTGCTTGGGCGGCAGCCGAAAGGATCAAATTCAGAACGCCGGCGAAAATGCGCTTTTTGACTATCCGTTCGCGATGCCTTACTGCGTCTGCACCAATCCTGGAAACTGAATTGCATCTTCCAGCGCCGCACCCGCATTCAGAATCGTCGCCTCAGCAAACGGCCTGCCTACGATTTGCAAACTCAGCGGCATGCCCCCCTCATCGAGCCCAGTAGGAATGGAAAGCGCCGGAAAGCCCAGCACGTTGATCCCTCGCACCAGACGCGTTGCCGCAAGACGCGTGTCCTCCTCGGTGCCGTCGATGGTGACAAGCGCCTGGCCAATCTTGGGCGCTCCAGTGGGGGCGGTGGGCGTCAGCAGGACGTCGATTGTTTGGAACAGTTCAAGGAATTTGTTGACGAAGATGCGGCGCAGGCGTTGCGCGTTCACGTAGTCGGTGGCCGGAAGCAGGCGGCCCTGGTCGATTAATGCAAGGACGTCGGCCCCAAATTTTTCGCGTTGCGCCGATAGCTTTTCGTAAAGTGCAGAAGCTTCAGAAAGCAGGATCACGCGGCCGATTGCGTTTAATGCAGCGATGTCGGGCACGGTCACAACTTCCACTTGCGCGCCAAGGCCCGCAGCCAGTTGCACGGTTTTGCGGAATTGCGCCATCACTGCCGGGGCGATGCGGTCTGTGTAGAAATTGGCGGGCACGCCGATGCGCAGGCCTTTGATGGTCGCGTGCTGCGGGGGGATGTAATTTTCGGCGGGCCGGCTTACAGAGAAATCATCACGCGCATCCGCGCCTTGAAGGATGGTCAGGCCGATGGCTGCGTCGCGTACGCTGGCAGTGAGTGGGCCCATGTGGTCGAGGCTGGAGCCGAGTGCGAATGTGCCATAGCGGCTCACCAAACCGAATGTTGGCTTCAGTCCAACGGTGCCGCAAAAGGCTGCTGGAATGCGGATGGAGCCGCCGGTGTCGCTGCCCATTGCAAGGAACGATGTGCCGGATGCGATGGACGCGCCAGCTCCGCCGGAAGAACCGCCGGGTACCGATTCTGTATTCCACGGATTGCGAACCGGGCCGAAGTGCGGGTTGTTGGACGTCACGCCATAGGCAAGTTCGTGGAGGCCGGTTTTGCCGATCATGACGGCTCCCGCGGCGTTCAGTTTTTCGGTGACGGCGCAGTCGAAATCGGGGACGTAATCTTTGTAGAGAAGGGAGCCGGCTGTCGTCTTAATGCCCTTGGTGCGGAACAGATCCTTCAGCGAAACGGGGACGCCGTGCAGCGGGCCACGATCGACGCCGCGCGCCAATTCTTCGTCGGCTGTTTTGGCTTGGGCAAGGGCGTGTTCGGCAGTGACGGTGAGGAAGGCGTTTAGCTTTGGCTCCGATTTCTCGATCAGGCGCAGGCATTGTTGGGTGAGTTCCAAGGACGAAATGCTGCGCGTGCGGATGGCGGCGGCGGCTTCGGTGATGGTTCTCATTGGGGCGATCCGGGGAGTCTGATGAGCAGGGAGGATTCGCTTGCTTCATTCAGTTGGGCGGTAAGGGGGCGAAATGTTGCCTCCAGGCCATCGAGTGACGGGGTGATTTTATCGAGATCGGCAACAGGAATATCGAGCCCGTTGGCCAGTGCAATTTGCTTCCAGTTTTTCATGGCAATGCTAGCCATTATAGCGGCCTGCGGTAGACGCTAACGTACAACCAGTGATGGGGGAGGCGTCCAGCGGGCGATTACTTTAAGGTGCGGGAGGTATTGCTTGAGCGCGCGGAAAAGCATGATGCCGGCCAGGAACGGAACCGTTGCGGCGCGGAGTGTGCACGATCAGGATGGGTGGAATGGCAGTGTGAATGGGTCTCTGGTCTTTATGCGGGGTCACATCTGATAGAGCATCAGATAAACGATGACGCCGGTGACGCTGACGTACAACCATATCGGGAGCGTCCAGCGGGCGATTGCTTTATGGCGCGGGAAGTATTGCTTGAGCGCCCTGAAAAGCGTGATGCCGGCCAGGAACGGAACCGTTGCTGCAAGGATTGTGTGCGTGATCAGGATGGTGAAATAGACAGTGCGAATGGGTCCCTGGCCTTGGAAAGGCACCGAGCCGACGCGCCAATGGTAAATCAAATAGCTGATCAGGAAAACGGTGGAGGAGGTGAGTGCCGAAAGCATATAACGTTCGTGGGTTTTGCGGTCTCCGCGGCGAATTGCCAAATAACCCAGCACCAGCAGCACTGCCGACAGTGCGTTCAAACAGGCGTTCAAACCAGCCATTTACCGTTTCTCCTTTGCGAGTTTTTCAAGGTCGATTTTCAATTGCGCCAGTCCCTCGTCGTCGGCTGTACCGTAATAGCCGCGCACGTTGAGGAACGGGTCAACCAGAACCAGGCGCGTACTGTGGTCGAGCGAGCCGTTTACGTCGCCCAGTTTGAACGCCTCGCGGTTGAGTTTGTGAAGCGTTTCAACTGACCCGGTGAGAAAGGTCCAGCGCTTTGGGTCAGCTTTGTAACGTTTGGCGTATTCGGCCAAAACTGGAGGCGTATCGTGCGCCGGGTCGATGGTGAACGACACGAGATTCACGTTGCTGGTTTCGTTTTGCAAGCCCATCATGAGCTTACTCATGCGCGGACATGGGCCGGGGCAAGTGGTGTAAATGAAGGCAGCTATCCATGGCCGGCCGATGAGTTGATGGCTTCCGAACGCTTGGCCTTGTTCACTGGTGAGCGTGAAGTCGGGCACTAAGCCGAACTGCGGCAATGGCGGCTCAGGCTTGGCGCAAGCGGCCAGGGTTAATAGTAGGAGCGCAACTAACCCGCGTTGCGCGTGCTGGGACGAGATACGATCCATGACGATATCAATACCAATACGATGCCGAAACCGGCAGTTACGGCTACACAATATTCGACGCTCGCAAAATGATCAGCCTTTGGATCGAGCAATTGCCACAAGGCTGAATAGGCGTAGGTCATCGGGTTGGCGCTCATCACCGCGCGCATCCAAGGCAAGGCTGATGACGGCGGAAAGATTGCGCCCGAAAGCATCCACATGGGGAACAGGACCAGATTCATCATGGCGTGATAGCCCGCTGATGAATTCATTTGCCAGGCGATGAGGAAGCCGAGGGCGGTGAAGCTGAAGGCGATCAGCCAAAGCAGGCCAGCGGCGGCGACGATGTTATCCACCGGGTAACCGGCGACTGTGGTCATGCTCAGGAGCAGGAGCGATTGAACCCAAGCCATGGTTGCGCCACCAAGTAGTTTGCCGACCACCAGCGACATTCGTGGGGCAGGGGAGACGAGCATGCCCAACAAAAACCCTTCGTTGCGGTCTTCTATGAGTGACATGGTGGAGAAGATGGCAGCGAACATGACGGTCATCGTCAAAGCGCCGGGGAAGAATGTGGACATGTTGCCAAAGCCGGAGCCGATGACGAACCAGAACAGTATAGGAGATGCTGCGAAGGCAGCTACGCGCGCTTTTTCGCGCCAGAAGCGGATGAGGTCGCGCCGCCAAAGAGTCCAGGTGGGGAGCAGGAAGTTCACAGGCGCGCTCCGGTTTCTTTTAGGAATACATCTTCTAGACTTGGCTTGCGGTAGGAGATACCGCGGATCGCGTTCGGGAATGCTGCTGCGGCTTCGATTACAAATTTGGCGCCGTCGGCAACAATGGTGCGGACTTTGCCATCGACCACCGAGCAGGGCTGCTTGTCGAAGTGGAGGAACACGCCCTGGCGCAGCGATTCAGCATCGTCACTTTCGATTTCGACAACGTCGCCAGAGATGTTTCGCTTGAGTTCAGCCGGGGTGCCGCAGGCGACGGAAATGCCCATATGCATCAGCAGAAGGCGGTCGCAACGATCTGCTTCGTCGAGCATGTGCGTGGTTAGGATGATGGTGATTCCGGATTGCTTTCGAAGATCGTCGAGGTAGCTCCATAGCTCCAGACGCGCGACTGGGTCAAGCCCGGTTGTGGGCTCGTCCATGAGCAGGATTTGCGGTTCATGGAGCAGGGCTTTTGCGATTTCGACGCGGCGTTTCAAGCCGCCGGAAAGCGTTTTTACGATCGAGTCGCGACGGTCGGCAATTTTCAATTTGTCCAGCAGCGTGTTGACGCGGGCCTTCAGTGGCGCACCGTTCATGCCGTAAAGGTGGCCCTGGCTGGAAAGATTTTCTTCTACCGTCAGGTACTTGTCGAGGCTCTGCGATTGGAAGACGACGCCGATGCGGCGGCGCACTTGCTGCGGATCTTTGAGGACGTCGAAACCGGCGACCGAGGCAGTGCCCGATTGCTGCGATTGCATGGTGGCCAGCACGCGGAACATGGTCGATTTACCGCAGCCGTTGGGGCCCAGGATGCCGAACAGTTCGCCCGCTTCGACGGAAAAAGACACGTCCTCAAGGGCCCGCTGCTGGCCGTAGTGGAGTTTTAGATGTTCAACGGATAGGATCAAAATCGGGTCCGGTCAAGAACCATTAGACAATAAATCAGAGGCAAGTAGATTACCGAAGCCTTCAAGACGCCTCGGGCGTTTAGCACGGACCGGTCTGTATAAACCTTCCAGCAGGCATAGACGAAAGTGACGCCTAGAACGAATGCCCCAGCAAGGTAGATCTTTCCAGCCATGGCGTAATATACCGGCAGCAAACTGACAGGGACCAGGAACAGGGCGAAAA
>JBBRJC010000303.1:0-5491 GCA_038220135.1 Bryobacterales bacterium
TTTGCGCTGGCATTGAATCTCCTGGCTAATTGTATCTCATTTGAGACCTTTTACCGGTCAAAAGGTACTCCAATGCGGATTTCTAGTGCGCGAACAAGTCCACTCGATATGCGGTCGCGACTCAAGGAAGTGAGTCGGCCAAACAACCCATTTAACGGTGTAGCATGTTATGTAGGCCAGCCATGAACGAGATCATATTTCTAGTTGAGGCGCACGTGAAGGTGGTTTTTCCGCAAGATGGCTTAGGAACTCTATCTTCTCAGCGGCGAATTCAGAGCGGGAACTTCAGTCCATGATATCGAGGATGCAGCTACTTGCCATATTGAGGACGGCGTGGACGGCGTGGCACACAAGATCTTATGGTTCAGGAATGGGCAAGAAGCGGTGATATAGACGCGAAAACTTCTGCGGAACCTCTTCGGCCCAGTGGAACGGCGAAGCTGGCGTCTGAGTAGCTGAGAGCGAGGATGTACCAAGCTTTGGGTCCCGAAGCGGTTTCACCCATCGGCCGCGCGAATAGGCTACGAATCTTTATCCTGAGCTCTTGAATTGAAGGGCATCGCTAGTAATCGTACCGCAAGTTTCCGTGTAGGGTTCCAGTCGATTCCCTCAAGCCTGGGACAATTTGGATGAGTTCCTCGAAAATTTCCCTTCCATAAGCCGGGAGGTCGCTGTCGCTGCAATACGGAAGCCAAGGTGCGCTTGACGAGTCCGCGATGTGGGGGCCTTCTCTACTAAAATTGCGCCGCAAGTTGACGGGGCAGTTGGTTGGCCGCGAATGAATCCTTCGAATCGTGTTGGTGGTCGGGGACGAAGGATGGCCATTTGCTTGCCTTGCCTAATCAGCTGTTCGACGTGCTGTTAACGCTCGACAAGAATTTACCTTACCAGCAGAACCTGGATACTCAACAAATGGCCGTGCTGATCGTTCCGGCACCTTAAAATCGAATTAATATTAAAGTTCTAATCCCCGTCATTCCGGAGTGCCTTGCGGCCCTTGCCATCATTAAGCCCCAGCTGGTCCTCCGAGTTGATCCAATTCGGTAAAGCGAGGAGACTGCATGATCGTTTCAAGCCAATAAATTAAATAGAATGAACTTGTCGCCCAATCGACTCGTAACAAACTTTTGTTTCCACGCGAGATGAGCTGGACGAGCGTTTATATGCAGCTAATTTCTAGCGAATCAGAAAGCGCGGTAGGGTGCCAGGCATTTTTTTTCCCTAGTCGATCCTCGCCATCTGGCGCATGGAGGACAATAACTGATAACATCCCCACTGTATGGATGAAGCTTACGCTGCTGCCTTCCCTGTAGACATCGCTCTGGCCCGCTTGCTTTGGGGCATTCGGCATTGTGCCGAACGTCAGATAGAGATGTGGATGCGGGGTGTTGTGCAAAATGGCCGAAGAAAATGAAGTTAATTCAAAGGACTTTTTAGACTCTGCCATAATGCATCCCATGAGCTTGGCGAAATACAACTGAACGCCAATCATGCCCTTAACAGGCGAATCTGGGAAGATTTTCCAGAGGTCAATTCGATCTCCAGGACTTAGCGAAGTGCAGTCTCTGTGCACGAATTCGATGAGGCGCTGCCACGCCATATCGTGGGGCTGCGTCGTCGTTGTGTTGCATAAATCACATATGAGTTGCGGGAACTTGAGTCTATCTGCCTTCACACTGCCAATGCGTTTCCAATCTAAATCTGTCCAGTAGTAGAGAGGGCTTCCTTGATTGATCGGCTTGCTGAAGATGACCTGGAGCGCAGCACTCTTGACGCGATGCTCGCCCGAGTTTGCCGGAGCGTTGCAAATCCAGCAGTTGACGGACGAACTACGCTTGGGTACAGCCATAATTCCATAACTATACCAAGTGACGGCGAGGCCGAGTTCGGCGATTCGTAGGAAGTGGCCCATCTGGACAAGTCTGGCCGCAAAAGGTTAAAGACAAACTTTCGTCGTGAGTAGTTCATTACCAAGGATCCAGACCGAACGTTCGGACTGCTGAACAGTCGCCTGAAGATTGCTATGATGTCGCCCTCCTTTCTCGCATGCATTCTTTTGTGGGAGAGAAGCCGATCCAGTAGAGCCATCTAAGAAATCGGCGACATGGAAAAGATCGAGGTCCACGGGTTCGCATTCCCACTCCTTTCGGCCGCCATCGGCGAGGGACCTTTGATTCGCTGGCAAGCGGTCGGACCGGGGGAATGAAAAAACTATTCGCTTTTCGACCCTGGGCAGGTAATTAAGCTTATCCACAGGCGGCTTCCTAAATTACATTTCCGCTAAAAGTAGTACTAAACCCCCTAGCGGCCCAGTAACGCAATTCCAACTCACTCGAAAATTAAATCTCCCCCAGAATCAACAACCTACAAAAACTCAACGTACACTCCCCCAACCCACCACCCTAATCTTGAACCAGGAAGAGTAACCGCTGCGCAGCGTTCTTCTCAAAACCAAGTCCGCAAGCTGGCCCCAAAGCTGGCAAGCGGCACGCAGAGCTTTGCGTCATCAAATCGTGGATCGCCGGTCGCGAAAACATCGAAAACCCGGATCGCCGCCAATGGTTGGGGAACCAAATGCGGCGAGGTGGTAAATCCACCATGCCACCTGGGCAGTGGCACGAAAGGTGAAATGTCGAACGGCCGGCCGGTTCGCTCCCATCCCGCTAAATGCCGAATCTCGTCTGCCGCCCCGCCCGCCGCCGCTCCGCCCGCTCCACCGCCGCTTCATCCATTCCAAAAAAATGCCCCACCTCATGCCATACTGTATCTTCCACCAATTTCCGCAATTGGCGAGCAGTCCGCGCCATCCGTTCATGCGGCCGTTGGAAAATTGTAATGCGGTCCGGTAGTCCAAAGCCTGTACCCACGCTCCGCTCCGTTAGCGGCGTGCCCTCGTACAGGCCCAATAGGTCAGGGTCGGAAGATTCCGTCTCCACCAAAAAGGCTACGTTCTGCAAATGCTGTTGAAAGCGCGGTGCAATCGCCGCCACCGTTTGGGCGACTAAATTTTCAAACTCTCGCGAGGTCATCTTCATGCGTTATTGCCTACTCTACTTAATGATGCTGTCATATTCACTACCCGCTGCAACGGTCATCAAATGCGGTGCCCTCGTCGACCCCACCAGCGGCAGCCTTCGCCCACAGGTGAATATCACCGTCGATGGCAATCTCATCCGCAGCGTCGAGCCTTGGAATAAAACAAAGCCAATCGACGGCACAACACTAATCGACCTCAGCAAATCCACCTGCCTCCCCGGCCTCATCGACGCGCACGACCACCTCACCAGTGACCCTCGAAATTCCGGCTATAAATCACTCGGCATCTCCATCCCCCGCTCCGCACTAACCGGCGCACGCAACGCCCGCCTCACTCTCGAAGCCGGCTTCACCACCGCCCGCAACGTCGGAGCCAAAGGTTTTGCCGACATCGCCCTGCGCGACGCTATCGAAGACGGCGACATCCCCGGCCCACGCCTGCTCGTCTCCGGCCCATCCATGGGAATCACCGGCGGCCACTGCGACAGCAATCTGCTCGCCCCCGAATATCACGCCGTCAGCGCAGGTGTGGCCGATGGTCCCTGGGCCGCTCGCGCCAAAGTTCGCGAGATCATCAAGTATGGTGCCGACCTCATCAAAATCTGCGCCTCAGGTGGAGTGCTCAGCAAGGGCGATCAACCCGGCACGCCCCAATATTCGCTCGAAGAAATGAAAGCCATCGTCGAAGAAGCGCACAAGCTCGGCCGCAAAGTGGCCGCACACGCCCATGGCACCGAATCCATTCGCGACGCCATCCTCGCCGGTGCCGATTCCATCGAACACGCCAGCCTGATCGACGCCGAAGGCATCGCCCTTGCGAAAAAGCATGGAACTTTCCTCGTCTTCGATATCTATAACGACGAGTACATTCTCACCATGGGTCCAAAGATCGGCATGCTTCCCGAATCGATCGAAAAGGAAAAATTGATTGGCAAAGTGCAGCGCGAAAATTTCCGCAAAGCCTATCTCGGCGGAGCCAGACTCGCTTTCGGTACCGACGGCGGCGTTTATCCGCACGGCGACAATGCCAAACAATTTTCCTGGATGGTGGAATTCGGCATGCGCCCAATGGAAGCAATTCAGGCGGCCACCACGGTCGCCGCAGAGTTGCTTGGCCTACAGAGTAAAATTGGAACAGTGATCGCAGGCAAACTAGCTGACATCATCGCCGTCGATGGCGACCCCACCAAAGACGTCAAAATTCTGGAATCAGTCCACTTCGTTATGAAGGACGGCAAGGTATACAAACAATGAGTGAACGCCTCGACAAAGCAGCTAAGCTGGTTGGCATCGGCAACATCAAGCGCCACATGTTCCTGTGCGCTGATCAAACAAAGCCAAAATGCGCAGATAGGGATGAATCCAACGAAAGCTGGGATTACCTTAAGGATCGGCTGAAAGAGTTAGGATTGACAAAAGGGGAAAACTGCATTTTTCGGACCAAGGCAAATTGTCTGAAAGTGTGCGAACAAGGCCCCATCGCCGTAGTTTACCCCGAAGGCACCTGGTATCATTCCTGCACGCCAAAAGTGATCGAGCGTATCATTCAGGAACACCTCATTGCTGGCAACCCCGTTCAGGAATTCGCATTTGCAGAAAACCCTCTGGGAGAAAAATAGTGGCCCTTCAAACTCAACTTCTCATCGATGGAAAATTCCAACCCAGCGCCAGCGGGCAAACATTTTTGAGCATCAATCCAGCCACCGAAGAGATGCTCGCCGAAGTTGCCGAAGCCGGTGCTGAAGATGTGCACGCCGCCGTCACTTCGGCCCACAAAGCATTCACGTCAAGCGGCTGGACGCGCATGCCACCGTCCGAGCGGGGCAAAATTCTTTGGAAAATTGCTGACTTGATTATGGCCAATGCCGACGAATTGGCGCGCATGGAAACCGAAGATAACGGCAAGCCCATTTTCGAATCCCGCCAGGTTGACATTCCAGCCGCGGCGGAATGCTTTCAATATTACGCCGGCTGGGCCACGAAAATTCATGGCGACACTATCCCCGTTCCCGGCAACTTTCTGAACTACACATTGCACGAACCTTTGGGTGTTGTGGGCGCCATCATTCCCTGGAATTTCCCGCTGCTGATGGCAGCCTGGAAAATCGCACCGGCCCTGGCAACTGGAAATACGGTCGTCTTGAAACCAGCAGAACAAACGCCGCTCACCGCACTTCGGCTGGGCGAACTATGCCTCGAAGCCGGCCTCCCTCCAGGTGTGTTAAACATCGTTCCAGGTTACGGACCAACAGCAGGCGCAGCATTGGTCGAACATTCGCTAATTGCAAAAATCGCCTTCACCGGGTCCACCGAAGTGGGCAAACAGATCATGCGCAAAGCAGCCGACACGCTCAAGAAAGTGTCACTCGAACTGGGCGGCAAATCACCCAACATCGTATTCGCCGATGCCGACCTTGATGCAGCTGCCAAAGGTGCAATCAACGCAATTTTCTAC
>JBBRJC010000304.1:0-5470 GCA_038220135.1 Bryobacterales bacterium
ACCTGCACTTTGACTGGCTTGAGTGTTTTTCCAGTCCTGGTTTTCACCACCGCCGATTGCATTAACAACGCTTCGATACTTTCGGTCCCCTTATAAGCAATCTCGGCAGGCAGTCCAAAAATCTCCAGTACGTAGTTCAATTCCGGCACGCCAATCAGCTCATTCAATTTTGATGCCGGCAGCTTTTCATCGCGTAACTGATAAAGCGCTTTGGCTTGGCGCATTGGCAAGGCATTTGACCATCGCAACAGGATATCCGCCTTGTCGGGTAAGTGCGATTTTGGGGCTCCAATTCCACCAACAGGGCTGATGCCAATGTCCCGGTTGTGGTCTGCGCCGGGGATGGTTTTATAGTCGAATTTCTCTTCTTTCTTGCGCCAGTTGAATTGCACGGTTCGCGGTTTTGACCACGGGGAACCGGTGAGAAGACGAAGCACCGCACGGTCGCTCCAATCGGGAAATGCCTTCTGGTCCCATTCTGCGGCCGAAGCTGGAATCAGGATGAGCAAGGTGAGCAGACAGCGCAGTAGCATCGCTTTCAGGATAGGCGATGTCTGCTTGCTTTGCTAGCCCTTCGGCCGTGCGTGTCGGATAGTATTGCAATGCGCATTTTCAATTAGCTGACATGCACCGGTTCGGCATACAGCAGGTCGCCGGTCACACCGTCGAAATACTGAATCACCACGTGCGGCTTGGGAAAGGCCACCCAGCGCGTACTGCCATCTGCACGCGGATTCATGAATACGTTGTTGATCTGAGCGACGGCGTAAATTGGCCGCCAACGCAGGCGTGCGGGAACATCATTGCGAATATAACTGGACCACCGGATTTCGCACATCCTGCCGCGTGAATTGAACATACCGTTAGACGGTCTGCTGCCTTCGCTGATCGCCGGATGATTCTGAGAATTGTGTGGGCCGGCTGCAAACTCCCAAACGCGTGGCGTCACTTTAACCGCAAAACTATTGTGCAAATCGCCAGTCATCACCAGCACCGGTTTGCCAAGACCTTCCCAAAATTGCAGCAACTCTTCGCGCTCGTGTAGGAAGGCAGTCCAGGCATCATCTTTGCCTTCAATCGGATCGGCGGAGCCCGGTGCGCCAACGTGCGGAATCATCAAATTGACGGACGAGGCGAGGAAGAAAAAGTCCGCATCACTCTTCGTCATTGATGCCTTCAACCACGCGTGCTGCACCTTTCCCAACATCAGCGGCCCCGGTAGTTCAGGATGTTTCACATTATGCATATCCCGCGTTCCACGAGTATCCAGCAGATAAATTTCCACGTTCCCCACACGAAAGCTGCCGTAGTTGTGGCGGCCAATGGAATAGGAGCATTTGCCAGCTTCGGCGAACCCAGGCTGCACCTGTACTCGATGCTGATCTAGCACCTTAGTGATCTCGTACACACCTGCGTTCGGATCACCCTTCGGTGCCTTTTTCCCTGGCGGAACCCCAGCATTTTGCCCGCCCCAATGAACGTGCAGATTGGACGCTTCAGCCATGTTGATCTTCTGGAAATTGGCTGATGGATCGGTCAAGATATCGCCGCTCACAGTGGCTTCACCAAAGTGCATTCCTTGTTTGGTGGCAAGTGGATTGCTGCCAGCAATGTAGTCGTACCAGCCTTGTAACGCAATATCGCGGAACACTGCCTCCTGCGTTTTCACACCAGCCGAACCTGTACCGTAAACATCGTTCAGAATTTCATGATCGTCAGGCGTGAAGTAACCGGGCACTTCCCGATGCCATGCCGATAGCGCTTTTCCGCGCTCCATGTACAGCTTGAAGTTCTCCCAAACTCCAGTGATACTGGGTGCGATTTTCGCCAGACGTGGCGTCTGCCCTTCTGCTAATCCGCACTGATCGCGCCATTGCGCCACGGTGAAATCACGCTTTTCCTCATATACCCAATCACCGTTCATGATTGAGAACAGTACTTTTTTGCCATGCTGCTGGCGCATGGTTTTGTAGGCGGGCAGGGTAGACCCAAGCACCCCGCCGGCTTTTTGATTGGCGCACGATCCGAATTGAAAGCTGAAGTTGAACAGACCCCGCGGATTAGTTTCCGGGTCGCGGTATGTTTCAGGTGAAGGCAGTGTGAGAAAAGTACCGGCCCTGTCTGCCGCTGTTGTTCCATCAATGCGATAAAAGTAACGCGTGCCCGATTGAAGTCCAGTGATTTTTAACCAAGCTGCGTTGTCGTGCTCAATGGCTGTTGATGCAGCAGGCGATATCTGGTCCAACTGGTCCGCGCTAGTGCCGAATCGAATTTGAAACCTACCGGCTCGCGCTGTTCTGGCCCAAACCCATACTTCGTTCATGCCCACGTGGCCAAGGAATGGTCCGTGCGAAATCGATGCATCGGCGAATTGTGCCGCGCGCGTCTGCATGGCCGCGCTTCCAAGCAAGGTGGCCGTTGCCAACTGTCTGCGATTCACTTTCATCATCGATATAGTATGTCAAAGTCGAAGCACCCGTTATACTAATTGAGAACAACGCATGTTTCATGAACTCCTGAAAACTTGGTTTGAATGGTCCCGCGATATGGGCTACGTCGGCGTCTTCGCGATGATGGCTTTGGAAAGTACGATCATCCCTGTCCCGTCAGAAATTATTATGCCTCCTGCTGGCTATTGGGCCGCGCAAGGGCAGATGTCGCTTTGGGGTGTGATTTTGGCAGGGGGGCTCGGTTCCACGTTCGGTTCCAGCCTCTGCTACTGGTTTTCCCGCACTGTGGGCCGCGTTGTATTGTCGCGCTATGGCAAGTGGTTGCTGCTGCCGCCAGAGCGTCTGGAATTGGCAGAGCGCTGGCTAGCCGACTTCGCTCTTGGTGGAATTTTCCTGGCTAGATTGTTGCCCGTAGTTCGGCACTTGATCGGTTTCCCGGCCGGCCTTGTCCGAGTGCCATTTGGCTCGTTCGTCGGCATCACTTTTGTCGGGTCTACGCTATGGTGCGCAATCCTTGCGATTTTTGGTGCCAAGACGATTGGTAGTCAGCCAGGTTTGTTGAATGATCCCGAAGCGCTCGCGCATGCCATCAAAGCCAACTTGCTGTGGTTCCTATTGTTGGTATTCGGCTTGGGTGCGGGCTGGTTTTTTGTGAAGTGGTTCGGTAGCAGAAATCGCCGTACTGCCTAAATCTTTGCTGAAGGCCGCGCCGTTTTCCGGGCGCGGCCCACAATTCCAAACTAACGTTGAATACGCGCCGAGCCACCCTTAGCCAGCGAACGAACCTGGTCAAGAGTTGCCATTGTTGTGTCACCAGGGAACGATGTCAACAACGCGCCATGAGCCCAACCCAGTCCTACGGCCTCAGCCGGATCTTCATCCTTTAGAATGCCGTAAATCAGACCTGCCGCAAAGCCATCGCCGCCACCAACACGATCCACAACGTCTAACTCGCAAGTCGGTGAAACGTGCGTTTTTCCGTCCACCCATGCCACCGCGCCCCAGCTATGCCGGTTCGTTGAATGAACCTCGCGCAACGTTGTTGCAACCACCTTAATTTGCGGGTGCTTTTCAATCACGCGGTCGATCATGCCAAAGAACGTGCTTGGGTCAAGCTTCGAGGAATGCGTTGCAACTTCGGGCCCCGGTATGCCCAGGCCCATCTGCAAATCCTCTTCGTTGCCAACCAGCACATCCACGTTTTTCACAATGCGGTTGATCACTTCCAGCGCACGCGGATGGCCGCCGGCAATGTTCCAAAGCTTGGCACGATAGTTGAGGTCGAGCGATACAATAGCACCAGCCGCTTTCGCCGCCTGCATGCCTTCAATAATCAGCTCTGGAGTGCTTTGTGAAAGAGCCGCGAAGATGCCGCCAGAGTGAAACCAGCGCACGCCGCCTTTGAAGATCGCATCCCAATCGAAATCGCCTGGCTTCAGTTGCGCGGCAGCTTCGTTGCAGCGGTTATAAAACACCACTGGAGCGCGCATTCCCTGACCGCGGTCGCTATAAACGGTGGCCATATTCGGCCCATTTACCCCGTCATGTTGGAAGTGCTTGAAAAACCCATGCACGCCCATTGCCTTCACGCGTTCGGCGATCAGATCGCCAATTGGGTAGTCAACCATCGCCGAAGCTACGCCGGTTTTCAGGCCGAAGCAATCGGACAAATTGGCGGATACGTTAAACTCACCGCCGCTGACGTGTATCTGGCATTGCGTGGCCTTGCGAAACGGGATGATCCCCGGGTCAAGCCGGTGAATCAAGGCGCCTAGTGATACGAAATCCATGGCCGCGTCGGGGCGGATGGTCAAACCAAACTTCATTCAAATCTCCTCAAGAATGTACTCGAAAACCAACTATATCAAATGTATGATAGAGATCTCCATGATCCTGAGCATCCTATTTCTCCCACTCCTTTTCGCCGCCGATCCACCCACGCCGGAAATCTGGAATTTCGACCGTCTGGACAAAATTGGTGGCCATACGACCACTGTTTTGGGCCATCCGAAAGTGATTCTAACGCCCAAAGGCAAGGCGATCGAATTCAATGGTGTTGACGATGCCATCTTCGTTGACGTGCATCCCCTGGCTGGTGCGGCGGCGTTCACTTGGGAGGTTATTTTCAAGCCCTATAGCAGCGGCAAGCCGGAGCAGCGATTCTTCCATATGCAGTCGCGCGTGCCGGAGGGGACCAATAATCGTTTGCTGTTTGAGACCCGCTTAATTGATGGGAAATGGTGCCTGGACAGTTTTGCGGCATCAGATGCAGGCTCGAAGCCATTGATTGACCGCACGAAGCTGCATACGCTCGATGAGTGGCATCATGTGGCGCAGACCTATGACGGAAAAATGTATCGCCATTATATTGATGGCTTGTTGCAGGGCGAGGCGGAAGTGAAGTTGTCACCGCAAGGCAAGGGACAGACTTCGATAGGAACGCGAATCAACAAAGTGAATTATTTTACGGGTGCGGTATTGAAGGCGCGGATGCTGCGGCAGGCGATTTCGCCGGATCAGTTTATGAAGCCGTAATACCACAATAAAAACTGGGAAGAGTCAGATCGGCTCTGACCCTGTTGTCAAGATTCGGGCTTTGGAGGAACAGTCTCTCTTCTAGCGAAAACTCAAAGCAGTTCGAATAGATCGGTTGCCGTAATTTTTGCTTGGCGAAGAATACTTTTCAATATTGGTAATGGAACGTCACCGCTATGAATTGGTACCGTGACGTGACGGCCAGATTGGGAGGAATGAAAAAGGCGTGCGTGACTTCCGGTTTGGTGGTGCACGTAGAATCCAGCTCGGAGCAATGCTTGAATCAATACTCGAGCCTTCAACACAGGGAGTGGTGGCATCGATATAGGGGACGTTAAAGCGTAACGGCGACTAGTTCAGTCTCCGGTTGCATATCAGTTGGAATTGCTTCACCAGATTTTAAGGCGCTTTCTAAAAAGCAGCGGATTGCATCTTGTGCCATTTTGCGAGCCTCTTCCATGTTCATTCCAAATGTAATGATTTCA
>JBBRJC010000305.1:0-5456 GCA_038220135.1 Bryobacterales bacterium
CCATAGACAGCTTGAAATGAATAACACCGGGAAGGGCAAAATACGGTGTGCGCAGAGCTTCAAATGAAAAGAGAGGACGGTCACCCATCCCCTCTTTTATTCGCTACAAGCCCTTAGAACTCGAAGCGCAGCACTCCCTGCATCACGCGCGCTGCACGGGTCCCAGTCACCTGACCAAACGCCGCATTAACTTGCGCGCCGGTCACTTGATCAAACCGTGCCGTGGTATTGATCCCCGAATACTGCGTGTGGTTGAACACGTTATAGGCTTCCCAACGAAACGTGATGGATTTGCCCTCACTCTTGATCGGGAAGCGCTTGGACATCACAAGATCGTTGTTGTTGACGCCCGGGTTACGGACGCTATTCTTGCTGGCATTGCCATTTGCATTTCCTGCCGGTAGCGCAAATGCCGCCGGGTTGAACCATGCATTGAAGGTGGCCCCGTTGGCGTTCGGATCGCCCACTACTTGTACCCGTTGGCCGTCGCCTCCACCTGTTACATCAAGGCCTTGAATTGTGGTGAAGCCGATCGTTGCCGGCGTACCGCTTACAAACTGGCTGATACCACTGAGAATCCAGTTGTCACCGACGAAGCGAACGAAACCATTGTTCTTCACCTTCGATAGCTTAGGCACGTCGTAGCTGAAATTGAAGACTACGTTGTTCCGCTGATCAGACCCGTTGTACCCATAGGCCCACGAGCGCCGGTCGTTGTATCTGGGGATGCCGCTGTAATCGAGAAACTTCGAGAGCGTATAAGTTACACCCATCCGTAGACCCTTGCCCATTCGACGGTTGATTGTCAGCAGCATCGCATGATAATTCGAGTTGTATGCATTGTCGCTAATCACGATACTGCTATATCCAGGGAATGGCCGGAAAAACTGATCGGGCAGCGGCTTACCGCCATTGCTTACATCAGCATTCTGCGGCAGGAATCGGGTTCCAAGCGGCAGCACGTTGTAGGAAGTAGTCTGCGGCAAATGCTGTCCGAGAGTTGCAGCGTAAGAGACGTCTAGCAGAAGTGAATGTCCCAGATCTTGCTGAACGCCAAAGCTAAGGCTGTATGTATTTGGCGCTTTGTCATTCAGGCCGTAACCAAAGGTGGCGCCAGGAGAGAGCAGGCCCGCCGACTGCAGGAACGTGGCCATGTCGCCGAAGTTGGTGATCGGCGTAAAGGTGGCTGGCGGTCTGTTAGCGAAATTGCCCCACTTGGATACGCGCAAGGTTTGCAGAATGGCCGCTCCGCCGCGAATTGCCGTCTTGCCTTTGCCAAACGGATCATACGCGAAGCCCAGGCGTGGTCCCCAAAGAATGCCCCAGGGATTGACGAACCCGCGAGGGAAGTTCTTGTCCCCGGAAAGTATGCCGCCCGTGCCAGGATCGCCAACGCCCGGAACGAATGCGCCGATGTACGGAGCTGGAAGAAGCGCGCCTGTCAACGGATTCTGTGCCTGCCGCACGCCATTTACCAGAACCGGACGGAAAAGCGGCGGCGCTTTGCTGGCATCGTAACGTCCAAAGTTAAACTGCGCCAGTTGTCCGTCATAGCGAGGGTAGACCTGCTGTGCCGTGCTCATTCGCATACCGGCATTTATGGTCAGACGCCGCGTAACGCGCCAATTATCCTGGATGTACCATTCAGTTGTCGACTGGCGCAGATTGGCGCCGTACCGGCTGTTGGACTCCTGATAACTATTGAAGTAACCGAGTGCGGCGTTGGAGAACGCGTAATTCGAATCGAGAGGATTCACAACATTCCTGCCAAAATCGAATGTTCCGCTGAACGTGCTGGTTTCGCCTTCATACGTGCGATTGCGAAGGAAGCTTAGGCCCATTTTGATCTGGTGATCGCCGCGTGTAATCGAAAGAGCCGCGTCGGCATTGAACGTAAAATCGGTGCCACCTTTCAGGAAACGGCTGTCATAGCTCACATTCGGAGCATTCGTAACGCCACCAAAGCTGTAGCGCGGAATCCAGCCTTCTGGATTCGATTGCGGGAAATATTGTCCGAGCTTATAGCCAATCTTGGAACGAGTTACAAGGTCCAGTTCCTGTTGGTCCGTTCTCCCATTTTGGCCGTAAGGATGCCATGCTTCGTGGTTGTGCCGGACGCCGGTGTTGTATTCAAGCAAAACATTCGGACTGAAGATATGCGTGCCAACTACGGCAAGCCCTGATTCTGTAAAGCAGTAACATTGCCCGAAAAAGCCGACAGGTGTGGATCCACCCGAAACTGAGTAGCCCTTGTTTTCGGAAAGATATGTCTTCCCGCGGACGTAAAAGCGATCTTTATCAGTCGGCACATAGTCGAACTTGAATAGCTGGCTGCGCTTGGGGGTGAGAATGGTCTCCTGGATCTGGTAGTTGTAGTTACCCAGGCTGATTGCACGATTATTGAAGTTCGGTAAAGGCAGAATGTTAATCAGCGCGAGTCCGTTGGGGTTCAGGCGTGATGTTGGGATGATGTTCCCTGGGAATTGGTCGCCATTCGCCTTGGGGTCTTTGATTGGAATCACTGCACCATTCAAATCGAGCGTTTGCGAAAAGTCGCCCAGGCGCTCCTGCGCCGACGGCATAGTGTAGCTGGTAAGTGCACCGGGAGTCCGGACATTTTGAATGTCGAGGTTATAGAACCCGAATAGCTTTGACCGGTCGTTGTTCCAATGGCCGGGAATGTAGATCGGGCCACCGATTGTCCCGCCTGGAGTGCTGTAACGGTAGCGAGGGGTGCGGAGTCGCGCCGTGGCCGTGCTGTTGCGGTTGTTGAAAAAGCTGTTAGCGTTGAAAGCCTCGTTGCGGAAGAAATCGTATGCCGTGCCGTGGAACTCTTTGCCGCCAGACTTGGTTACCACCTGAACAATCGGCCCGCCGTTGCCCGCATATTCAGCTTGGTAGCTGTTCAGTAGAACCTTGACTTCCCCGATTGCATCGAGCGATGTGACACTCGAAAACACGTTAGGACTGCCCTGATCGTTGCTGGTGACACCGTCAACGGCAATGTGATTGACGCCGGCGCTGGAGCCCAGAATGTTTGGTGTTCCCTGGCCGAACGTGCCGCCGGCCGAATCAGGATCCGCTTGGTACGTCACTCCGGGAATAATGCGGAGTAGAGAAACAACTTCGCGTCCGCGTGTTGTCAGATTCAGAAGCTGATCCCGGTTAATGCCCGCACTTAGCTGTGAGCTGTCTGATGCAACTTGCGTGGACTGTTCCGATACCGTGACCGTTTCGCCAACAGCTCCAACCTGGAGCCGGATTTCGCCAAGTGATACGTGATCGGTAGCGGCGACGCTGATCCCTTTCTGCTCAGTGGTCTTGAACCCAACGTGCTCCACCTTAAGCGTGTAGCGGCCTGGCTGCACGGCGGAAAAAATGAACGTGCCGCTCGCGTTAACAGTAGCACTGCGCGTTTCTTTAGTGGCATCGCTTAGGAGTGTGGCAACGGCCCCTGGCACAATACCACCAGATGCGTCCACAACAGTTCCAGTTAGGCTTCCGGTTATGACCTGCGCCTGTAGCAAACTTCCGGCTAACGCCAGAAAAGATATCACGACTAACTTTGTCATTTGACACCCCCTTTACATGGTCTGGTGGATTCTATCAGAATCGATTAAGCGAATGCTATCAGTTAACGTGAACTTCAATGCAGTGAAGTAAAGAATTCACATCGTAAACTGGCTGCCCCAGCTCAATTTCAATGGAGTTAGCAATATTTGCCAAGTCTAGTATCTTCAGAACTGGATCCGAAAACCTGTTGATGATGAAGATGCGTGACAGCGATTGGAGGTTCATGAAGACTCCGCCCGCCTGGCATTGCGCGTTTCTTTAGTGGCATGGCTCGCCAGTGTGGCAACGGCCGCTGGCACAATACAGAGCTAGAGAATTCACATCTTAAATCTGCAATCGGAAGACGCAAACTACGGCTCCACCCACCAATAACTATTGGCCCGCCACAGCCAACACAATCTTCAACAAATGCCCAGTGCCACGATCCAGATTATCCAAACGAATGCGCTCATCGTTGCCATGCGCCCTGCTCTCATTCCCGTCACGCAGAAAAATCGGTGCACCATAAACGGCCATTCCCTTCTGCCGTAAGTAGCTCCCATCCGTCGCCCCGCGTGACATATACGGAATCACCTTCGACTTCGGCGTACTGCCCAGCACCTTTTCAATCGCCCGGTACAGCGCAGTGGTCAGCGAACTCGGCTCAGTTGCAGGCATGTCCTGACCAGCGGTTGGAATCACTTCCACCGCCGGATCGTTCACAATCTTCTTGAACCGGTCCAGAATTTCCTGCTTCGTCTCCGTAGGCAAGCGGCGTACATCAAGCACCGCTTCGGCAACATTCGGAATCACATTGTTCTTCATCCCGGCAGTTAGCATGGTTGGCGAAACACTGGTCCGAAGCATCGCGTTCAGTTCGCCGTCACGGGCCGCAATTCTGGCCGCCGCCTCGCCTGCAGTGGCTTCGTTTTCCAACTTAGGAACAAAGCTGCTAAGCCACGCATATTGCGGCAAACTCATCATCTGTGAAAAATAGCGGCGAGTGGTTGTATTCATCCGCACGGGCTGCTCAGCATGGGCAAGCTTCGCAATCGCCTCAGCCAGATGGAGCACCGGATTATCTGCCCTCGGCAATGAACCATGCCCGGCAGTACCGCGCGCCGTAAGCGTCACTCGCGTGGGAATTTTCTCTGTAGTTTGCACTTGGAAAACGGTTGTGTCGCCAACCATCATTCCGCCCCCACCTTCGTTGATCGCAAATTCGGCATCGATTTTTGCGTAGGCATTGGCAACCAGCCAACTCATCCCCGTCGACCCGGCTTCCTCATCGGCTTCAGAAAGTAGAATGATATCGCGGTCCAACTTCACCCCACGCCGCTTCAAATCTACAAGCACTGCTAGTTCAGCCGCAAGCAAACCCTTGTCGTCCACCGTGCCGCGTCCATACACCTAGCCATCGCGAATTTCAGCCGCAAACGCTGGGACGGTCCACTGCTTCGGATCAACCGGAACCACATCGGAGTGAGCCATCATCAACAGCGGCCGGTTCTTGCCACTCCCACGCAGTCGCGCAACAAAGTTTAATCGCTTGGGGTCTGGTCCCAGCAACTCCGCTTCAATGCCATTGTCCTTCGCCACCTTGGCCAGATATTCGGCAACTTGAGTTTCATTTCCAGCCGGATTTGAGGTGTCCAACTTCACCAGATCCACCAGAAATCGCCGGGCATCCGATTCAAGTTGTGCCGCAGCAGGAAGGCATAGGAGCGTAAGTAAAAGTATGACCCGCATTTTCGATCAGTGTAGCAACTTCAGATGCGAGTGCGAGGCAGGGTAAAATAGAAAAACACAATGTTGTTTCGCCTACGTTGGTTTACCTGTGCCTGCTTGGCCTATGCCCAAGCTCAGCCATCCTCCGTTCCTGCCGCTTCAGAAAAGCCCAAGCC
>JBBRJC010000306.1:0-5456 GCA_038220135.1 Bryobacterales bacterium
ACGTTTATCTCCGAAAGTGGACCTTCTGGTCCATTTTTTTTCCTTGACATGTTGCTCCTTTGGTCTCTGACCAAGGTCCATGGCGCTATTGGCACCAAGGACCAGGTTCAGAAATTCAACTCGCTAATATTCTTACTGGTAAACCCTTAATGCTTTGCGCCAGCGCCCTTCTGCGAACGCTTGATGAAATAATCAACCAATTCGCTTGAGGAGTTCGTCATTTCAATGCCAAATGCTTCAACGCGATTGTTGAAGTAGTTGAACATCATAACGGCCGGAATTGCTACGAACAAGCCGATAGCGGTGGTGACGAGAGCTTCGGAAATACCGCCTGCCACTGCGCCCAAACCGGTTGACTTTTCGTTTGCTATGCCCTTAAACGCGTTAATGATTCCGACGACGGTTCCCAGCAATCCGACGAACGGACCAGTGGAACCGATCGTTGCCAGCGAGCTGACGCCGCGCTTGAGTTCTGCCATCACAATTGCTTCAGCGCGTTCCAGTGCGCGAGTTGAGGCTTCAATCTGCTCGCCCGAAAGATCAGGGGAAGCGTTATGAGCCTGGAATTCCTGCAAACCTGCAACAACAACCTTTGCCAAATGGCTCTTTTTGAAACGATCAGCAATCTTGATTGCTTCTTCGAGTTTGCCTTCACGCAATGCGCCGGCTACTGCTGGGGCAAATGCGCGCGACTGTTGGCGAGCTGCGTTGTAAGCAATCAGACGATCGATCATGACACCGATCGACCATGCCGACATGATAAAGAGGATGATGACGATAATACGGGCCATCCATCCCATCTGCGACCACATACTGGCGGCGTCGAAGTTTACACCTTCCAAAAGGAACAACGCCCAGACTTGAAGTTGAAGAACCATTTTTTTCTCCTGCGAGTTGAATTGAATCGATTAGCTTACTACAACCGGAACGCTTATGTGCGAACCAGACTGGAAAATCTTTACCAAACTTTACCTGTCAACACCAGAACCTGTCCGGCTAGTACCCGTCCAAGTTCCAGTTGTGAAACTCTAGTTGCTCAACGTGAAGTTCACGTCGATCGTTGTCTGAACTTCTACTGGTTCGTTGTTAAGCAAAGTGGGCCGGTATTTCCACTGCTTAACAGCGTCCTGAGCCGAAGGAATCAACAGTGGGTGACCGCTGACTACCGTAAGCTGCTGAATGGTTCCGTCTTTAGAAATCACAGCATTGAAACGTACTGTACCCTGGATGCGCGCCTGTTTGGCGAGCGGTGGATAGTTCGGCTTCGGCTGGCTGATCAAGTTGGCCTGAATCACGCTACCACCAACGCGGATACGTGAAGGAGTAACGGGCTTGGGGGCTTCCACTTTCACGGGAGGAGGCGGCGGAGGAGCTGCCGATGGTACACCACCGATAATCCCACCAATTACACCACCCATCTGTCCGCCAGGGACACCGCCTGGTACGCCGCCAACCACACCGGCGACACCAGACATCTGTGGAAGTTCTTCTTCCTTGATCATTGCGATTTCTTTTGGAATAGTTTTAGGAGCCATAAGTTTCCCGGCGTCAAATTGACGTGGAATAACTTTGACAATTTTCACTGCCGCCGGAGCTGGCGGCGGTGGCGGAGGAGGCGGTGGTGGAGGGGCAACCAGAAAACTGGTCAACTGCGCGCTGGGCAGAACCTCCGTCCAGATCAAAGGGATCAAGACCACCAGGACGATAATTCCTACCTGCATCAAGAGAGAGACGGCCATGCTGGCAGATTTGCCTTTGCCGCCCCCATCTTCAACGAATGATTGTTCAAACATATCCGTTGTCCTTTCCCACGCGGACCGGCGTTTGAACACCGGCACCGCAGATTGAGTATTAAATCACATTCTGCTCAAAACTGCACTACAACAACACCGGTAAAACTACTGCCGGCTATTCTACCAACAACTACTTCTTCACCCTGCCGGATACAACTTCCTGCGTCTTCGGTTTTTGAAACCGCTCCTGCCAGGCAACCAAGATGGGGCTAGCCACAAAGATTGAAGAATACGTTCCGACGAGAATACCAAAAACTAAAGCAAAAGAGAACCCGTGTAGTACTGGGCCACCGAAAAGAAACAATGCCATAGCGGTTAAAAATGTTAAACCACTGGTCAGCAATGTTCTGCTCAGCGTCTGATTGATACTCGAATTGATGATGTTGTACAAACTTTCCCGCCGATGCAGCGTAAGATTTTCACGGATGCGGTCGAAAACAACAATCGTGTCATTCATCGAATAACCAACCAATGTCAACAGGGCTGCAATCACAGGCAGATCAATCTGCTTATCAAAAATGGAGAACAATCCCACAGTAATAATCGTGTCGTGGAACACTGCAATCACAGCTGCGGCACCATACATCAGCTCAAATCGCAGAGCCACATAAACCAACATGCCAGCCAGGGCGAGCAAAGTTGCCTGCAACGCCTGCGTGCGAAGTTCACGCCCAACCTTGGGGCCAACCAAGTCGAAGTGACGGATGGCATAAGGCGCTGTAGACAACTCATTTTTCAACACCGTAACCACTGAAGGAGTTACGCCAGCCACACCGCTCAATCCATCCAAATTCGGCAACACACCATGCTCAGCATCGCGCTTGGCCAAAATACCCTTCACCAAATCCTGAACCTGATTTTCCGAAAGGTTAACACCAGCACGTCCCAATGGGTCACGCAATCGATCAGCCACCGCAGCCTGACCGCTGTTGTTCAAATCCAACTTCACCTTATCGGCCTGGAACTTATCCGCAAGTGTTGCGTACAACAAAGCACGGACGGTATTCAATTGCTTTTCGTCCTGTACTTCAGTTCCAATCATGACCTCATTCTGGCCCTGGATCTTCTGTACAACAATTTCCCCAGGAATCTTCGCCGACAACAACTTGCGAAGCTCTTCCTCGTTTGGATCAGAAGCAAAGCGTACAGTTGTCGACGTGCCACCGTTAAAATCGATGCCGTACTTCGGGCCACCCTTTACAATCAGGCTGCCAATGCCTGCCACCGTTAAAACGAGGCTGGCGATAATGAAGGGCCATTTCTTGCCCAGAAAGTCAAAATTCGTATTCTTAAAGATTTCCATCGAGCGTCTTCTTTTGGGCGCCTAATTGAATAGACACCAATAACTGCCTTAGAGTTCCCGTTCGATCGGACAAAGGTATCATACCTTGCCACGATTTCTCAAACGGTCGAAATAAAATTCTAAATGCTCAGGCTTTCAACCTGTTGCTTGCCGCTCAACTCGTAGTCAAAAATGACTTTCGAGACGAAGACGGCCGTAAAAACGTTGGCGATCAGACCGATCACCAGCGTGATCGCAAATCCTTTCACCGCAGTCGATCCGAAGATGAACAGAAACGCGCAGGATACCAGGGTTGTCACGTGCGTGTCGATGATGGTGAGGAACGCTTTACTGAATCCTGCATCAACTGCGGCAACCACACCCTTACCTGCCCGCAACTCTTCCCGGATGCGCTCAAAAATCAGCACATTGGAATCGACGGCCATACCAATCGTTAAAATTACACCGGCAATGCCCGGCAAAGTCAGCACAGCCCCGAAGTAGCTGAGACACGCGATCAAGATAACAGCATTGAGGATCAACGCCAGTGTTGCATTGATGCCTGCCTTCTTGTAGTAAACCAGCATCACCAGCACGACCGCGATCACCCCGGCCAAACCGGCGGTCAAGCCATGCTGAATTGAATCCGCACCAAGGGAAGGTCCAACTGTCTGCTCTTGCAGGAAGATGATTCCCGCCGGCAGCGAACCGGACTTCAACACAAGCGCCAAATCACTGGCTTCGATTTCCGAAAACTGCCCGCTGATGCGGCCGCTGTCTTCAATCTTGCTATTGATGGTGGCTACGCTGCGCGTCTGGTTGTCCAAAAGAACGGCCAGCTTATTGTTGATGTTTGCTTCTGTGTAGCGGCCAAAACGCTTGCCTGCATCCTGAGAGAGCTGGAAGGAGGTTTCCCACTTGCCCTGTTCATCACGGCTGGGACGTGCGCTGCGCAAATCGCTACCGGAAACTACAGGCGAACGATCCACCAACCACCACGATTCACCGGCATCACCGGGACGCAAACCTTGCTTAACCAGCTTGGTCCCAAGCGGCATGATGCCACCCATCTTCGCCAGTGCCTGGTCGTTCGACGGGAACGGGCCATCTTTTACGCCAACAATTTCGAGCACCGCAAGGCGGCCAATTAAATCTTTCACGCGGCCTGGATCGTCAACACCGGGCATCTGTACGATGATTTCGCTTTCCGCATCACGACGGCCCTGTTGCTGAACCGTAGCTTCGGTCAAACCGAGGCCATTAACGCGATTTTCAATCGTGTTCTTGGTGCGATCAATCGTTTCACGGCGCAGTTGCAGCGCCGCCGTCGGCTTGATGTTCATCTTGTAGTCCGAACCACTGGCCGATGACAAGTTCCAATCGGTGAAGTTGTTGTTGATCACATCGCGGAAAGCCGTAACTTTCTCGTTAGCTACGCCCTTGATGGTGATCTGGATGGTCTCGGCATCTTCGATGCGCATCGGCTCATTGCTATCAATACCGGCGTAATCCACGCCAGCTTTGCGCAATTGCTCTTTGATACGGTCTATGACCAATCCGGCTTCGGCCTTGAAGGCATCCTGCACTTGAACCTGTAATACCAAGTGACTGCCGCCGCGAAGGTCGAGCCCCAGCTTAATATTCTGATTCCAGTTGGCAATCAACTCATCTTTTGACTTCGGAATGCCGATGATGCCGTATATGCAGACAAGGATCGTAACTACGATAACCACTGTCTTGAACGTTAGATTCTTACCCATGATGAAAACTTTCCTGTCCTGACTACTTTTGCGCTACCGCACCGGCCAAACTGGCAACGGAGCTGCGCACGATCTGTAACTTAATATTATCCGGCTTCACACGGATAGTGAGCGTGTTGTCTTCGTGAACGGCCTGGATCTGTCCGATGATACCGCCATTGGTGACCACTGTGTCACCAGCTTTTAAATTTTCGAGCATCAGAGCCAACTCTTTTTTCTGTTTTTGCATTGGCATGAACAGAAGAAAGTAGAAAATACCGAATACGAGGAGTATCGGAAGGTAGCCCATTAGGGCATTCATCGGTAGTGATGGTAGTTGCATTAAACCTAAATTTCGCCGGTGTCTGGCACAACCGAGACACGCACCTGACGTAAGAACTCGGGGAATGCCCCAAGCAGAATAGCCTCCCTCATCTGGCGCATGATGTCAAGGTAATGGTGAATATTGTGCAATGTGGCTAGTACTGAAAACAAGATTTCCTGGGCCAGATAAAGATGCCGCAAGTACGCTCTAGTGAACGTTCTGCAAGTGTAACACGTGCATTTGGCGTCTAGGGGGGCCGGATCGTCGCGGTATTGGGCGTTCTTAATTAAAACTTTCCCATGGCTTGTGAATAAACA
>JBBRJC010000307.1:0-5455 GCA_038220135.1 Bryobacterales bacterium
GTATTGGCGCAAGTGGGACGCCGCAATGGAAGCTGATGTAGATTTCAACCTTGCCTACATTGCTTCGCGCATCACCGGATTTATGAGCCATTGGATGACGTTCAGCGGCGAGATTATGATCGCCCTGCTCTTGCTAGTAGCGTTCGCATTTTTCGCTATCGTCGCCAAACGAGACTGGCGTTGGATCATCCCCATCGCCTCGCTGCTGGCCGTTGCCTTAGTGTTGGCGCAGACCCGCGCCATGTGGATCGGCTGCGGAATCGCACTGGTCTATCTGGTCTGGAGCTGGAATAAATTGATGGTGCTCGCGCTTCCGTTCGTTGCTTCGGGTATCTTTTTTGTCAGCCCTGAGCAAGTGCAGGATCGCGTGGTGAGCCTGGTACGCCCCCGCGGTGAACTCGATTCGAACGCGCATCGCAAAGCCTGCTGGGCCATTGGTTGGGAGATGGTGAAGGCTCATCCGGCACTCGGTTTAGGGCCTGAAATGGTGAAGCGCCACTACATGGAATATATTCCGGCATGGATGTCGCACAAGCTCCCGGAAGGCTACTACCAGCATCTTCACAACATCTACTTCCAACTGGCAGCCGAGCGTGGCGTTCCAGTGCTGTTGCTGTTTCTTTGGATGATTGGGTGGATTGTACGCGATTGCTGGCGTGCACTACGACGCCTGCCCGCAGAACCAGGCGATGAACGCTTCATCTTCCACGGCATTCTGGCAATGACGATCAGCGTAATGATCGCCGGCTTTGTTGAAAATAATTTGGGAGACAGCGAGGTGTTACAACTTTTCCTCGGCGTCTCCCAATGTGCTTATGCAGTTATTCGGAAATCTTGACGGTGATCAGTTTGTCGCCCTGTTTGATTGAGTCAACAATGTCTTTACCTTTGGTCACACGTCCAAATACGGTGTGCTTGCCGTTAAGCCAGTCAGTGGCAACGTGGGTGATGAAGAACTGGCTACCATTGGTGCCAGGGCCGGCGTTTGCCATGGAAAGCGTGCCGGGTGTGTGCTTCAAATGGGGCTTGCACTCGTCTTCAAAGCGATAGCCTGGGCCGCCGCTGCCGGTGCCGGTTGGGTCGCCGCCCTGCACCATGAAGTCGGCAATTACACGATGGAATGAGATGCCATCGTAGAAGCCGTCGCGGGCCAGGAAGACGAAGTTGTTGATCGTTTTAGGAGTATCGGCGGTGAAGAGTTCGCACTCAATATTGCCGCGCGATGTTTCAAAGGTTGCCGTGTAGGTCTTCGTCGGGTCGATGACCATGTCCGGATATTTTGCGTATTGTTTCATCTTCTTTAGTTTAGCTGTATGGTAGTTTGATCCAAAGGGGCACTTTCATGAAATCCACTCTTTTGTTTTGCCTTCTCCTTTCACTGGCCGCGCAGCCAAGCTTGGACCAATTGAAAAAAGAAGCTGCTATTGCTGTTGATCAGCGCCAGGTGTTGGTGCAACAAATGGTCGATCAGATTTTCAGTTTCGCCGAACTCGGCTTTCAGGAGTTCGAAACCTCTAAATACTTAACGGCCATGCTGGAAAAGCAAGGGTTCACCATTGAACGCGGCGTGGCCAACATTCCAACCGCTTGGGTGGCAACGTACAAAGTGGGTACAGGCAAGCCAGCCATCGGATTCATTACAGACATTGACTGCATTCCGCGCGCTTCGCAAAAGCCCGGCGTCGCCTATCACGATCCAATTATTGAAGGCGCTCCCGGACATGGCGAAGGCCACAATTCCGGCATGGCAGTGAATGTTGTGGCGGCGCTGGTGCTGAAGGATTTGATGGAAAAGCACAAGCTGAACGGCACGCTGAAAATCTATCCCGGTGTGGCTGAAGAGTTGGTGGCGACTAAAGCTTATTTCGTACGTGCCGGTTTGTTCAAAGGCCTGGATGCAATGCTGGGTGTTCACGTAGGCCACGAATTTCAAGTGGATTGGGGGCAGGCCATCAACAACAGCGGCTTGGTATCGATAGCATTCACGTTCAAGGGTGAAGCGGCGCATGCAGCTGGGGCACCGCAACGTGGCCGCAGCGCGCTTGATGCGGTTGAGTTGATGGACATGGCTTGGAACATGAAGCGTGAGCATTTGCGCACACAGCAGCGGTCGCACTACGTGATCACCAATGGCGGCGATCAGCCGAATGTGGTGCCCGAAGAGGCGACGGTTTGGTACTACTTCCGCGAGACCGATTATCCGCACATCAAAGAAATGCAGGAGCTTGGTTTGACCATGGCCAAGGGCGCGGCGCTGCAAACCAGCACCAAGTTTTCCACACGTTTGCTGGGGTCGGCCTGGCCCACGCATTTCAACAAAGCGCTCGCTGAGACGATGAACAAGAATATTCAGATGATCGGGATGCCCACTTGGAGCGAGGCGGATCAGACCTTGGCCAGGGCCCTGCAGCGGGAGTTGAACCAGAAGGCCGAAGGGCTGAACTTGAAGCCGAAGGCGCTGGAAGATCCACCGAAGGAATCGCGTGGTGGTGGTACTGATGATGTGGGCGACATTTCCTGGAATATGCCGATGATCTACATGCGCTATCCGGCGAATATTCCGAACCTGCCTGGCCATCATTGGGCGAACGCCGTGGCTATGGCCACACCGATTGCACATAAGGGATCAATGGCCGGGGCGAAGGGTCAGGCGATGACAGCACTTGATGTACTGCTTGATCCCGAGGTGCTGAAAAAGGCCTGGGATTACTTCACCAACGTACAGACGAAGGAGTTGAAGTATCAGCCTCTCATTGCCGCTGAAGATCAACCGGCGATTGAATTGAACGCCGAAAAGATGCTGCGCTTCAAACCACAAATGCAGAAGTATTATTACGATTCCACCAAATACAAAACCTATCTGGAACAGTTGGGCATTACCTATCCAACGGTGAAGAAGTAAGCTGCTATGTTACTGGTGATGATGCTGGGGGCGGCCACAATGGATGTTGGTGCGGCTGAGAAATTTGCGGCGTTGGCGCTCGGTTGTGTCCATCGCGAGTACCCGAACAAAATCGGGCACGTTCTGAATTCCGACAAAGATGTGCAGGCGCCACGAGAGTTGACGCCTGCATTTTATGGCTGCTTTGATTGGCATTCGTCAGTGCATGGGCATTGGTTGCTGGCTAGGGTGGCTCGAACTTTTCCGCAGTCGAAGCTAGCTGCGGAGGCAAACAAAGCACTGGGGCGAAGTCTGACGGCGGAGAATTTGCGGCGTGAGGCCCAGTATGTGAATGGCACCGGCCGCGCGTCGTTTGAACGGCCCTATGGGTTGGCCTGGTTGCTGCAACTGGCGGCGGAGTTACGCACTTGGGACGAACCGGAGGCTCGAGAATGGGCGCGGAATATTGCACCGCTTGAGCAGGCTGCGGTGGGGCGCATTTCCGAATGGATTCGCAAGTTGTCCTTTCCTGTGCGATCTGGCGAACATTCCAATACGGCGTTTGGGTTAGGGCTGATGTTGGACTACGCTCGCGATGCAGGCAACCCGGCGTTTCGGCAGTTGCTGTCAGAAAGGGCACTGGCGTTTTATGGCAAAGATCGCGCATGTCCGTTGAACTATGAGCCTTCTGGGGAAGACTTTCTCTCCCCCTGTTTGGCGGAAGCGGACGTGATGCGGCGGGTGTTGGCGCCGGCAGAATATGCGAAGTGGTTGGCGGGGTTTTTGCCGGCAGTGGACCTGAAGCCTGCCGTGTCTGCCGACCCTACGGATGGAAAATTGGCGCATCTGGACGGGCTGAATTTGAGCCGAGCCTGGATGTTGAAAAATATTGCAGCAGCGTTACCTGCCGGGGATCGGCGCGCGGCTGCGTTCAGGGCGATGAGCGATGCGCATGCCGCAGACGGGTTACGGGCAGTGACCGGTGAGCACTATGAAGGCGGGCACTGGCTGGCCAGCTTTGCGGTTTATCTACTGACCGATCGATAGAAAACTGGGCAGGTTGGCTAGCTCAGATAACCGGGCAATAAGTAAATATTTATGCGCAAATGGCTTCAGCAAAATTTGAAGCCTTTTTATTTCGACTATAGTCTCATTCATGCTCTTGGGGTCCATCAGGTGCAATAATTGTTCTCTTCAGCGGAATTGCAACACACAAGGCACTCTCTGACGTTTTTAAGATTAAGGACTAATTTTGCGCAATGCACAAACGAACCCAAATCGAACGGTCTGGAACGGGGTGTGTCATCTCCGGAACTTTCCCCAAGCCGTTCCCTGCTCAAATTCCATCAAACGCGCCACGCAAAACGGACCCAATGGGCTGACGGCCCGTTTCGCAAAAACGAACCCAAACAATCACGTTTCCTGAACTTTTTAATTTATATTTCTTCCCTTTTCAATAACCTGCAGGAATCGATCGGGTAGCTCCCACAAGCTCTACGCAATGATTGGTGGAAAGATCTGGAACGGGGTGTGTCATCTCCAGAACTCCCCAAGTCGTTCGCTGCTCGAATGCCATCAAACGCGGGCCGCAAAACGAACCCAAATGGTGGAAGATCTGGGACGGGGGTGTCATCTCCGGATCTTCCCCCAAGTCGTTTCGCTGCTCGAATTCCATCAAACGCCCCCGCAAAACGAACCCAATGGGCTGACGGCCCGTTTCGCAAAAACGAACCCAAACAATCACGTTCCCTGAACTCTATAATTTATATTTCCTCCCCTTTCAATAACCTGCAGGAATCGATCGGGTAGCCCCCACAAGCTCTACGCAATGATTAGAGCGAGAGATTAACCCGTTGGCCAACGTCCTCTCGAACAAAGTCCTTCCCGCCGCAAGGCGAGTGGAGGCACTCGGATCGATTCGAGTCACACAAGCTAGTTTGACCGGCACATGGAAAACTCTGCGCGCTTCAATGGTTGGGGAACCAGAAAAGCGAATTGGTAAAACCAACATGGCTGCTGTGGTGAGCAGTCCTAAAGGGAGAATTGTGTCCGGTTGAGCTGGCTTCTAAATTCGCCTCCGTATCAGGATCGAAATCGCCTTTCATACCAGGCAGTAGCGAAATTTACTGCCTGCATCGAACCCTCCGAAACACTGGAAGTGGAAACTATTTCCCAAGCAAGGCAAACGAAAGAATTTGGCTTCCGGCCGCAACCGCCACATACTGCCGCCCCTTCAACATGTAAGTCATCGGAGATCCCTTCAGCACCTGGTTCGATTCAAAGTGCCACAAAGTCTTTCCAGTTTTTGCATCGACAGCGGCGAAGCCACCCCCAGTCTCGCCGTAGAAAACCGTACCGCCTGCCGTTGAAAGCACGCCGGAATAGTTATACTCGGGTGGACCCACCTGCTCGATCTCCCAGGCAATCTTCCCCGACTCAACTTCAATAGCCCGAAGAAATTTCATCGGCGGGTCGGTCGGTTCCCGGTAAGGAACATACTGCCTCCGCCCAGTCTGATAAATGGTGCAGTCTTCCACTGCCATCACATAGAAAAGTTTCGTAGCCGGATTGAAC
>JBBRJC010000308.1:0-5450 GCA_038220135.1 Bryobacterales bacterium
CAACTTCCGATACGATCAACGTCAAAGCTGCCGTGCCATTGCTTGAAACTGACACCTCCGCGTCAGGTCAGATTATGGATGGCGACACAGTTGTGAAATTGCCGGTTATGCAGAAAGGCATTAAACGGATGACGCTATACATGCCCGGGTTGAACGTCGTCAACGGACTGCATGGTGTGGGTCAGCGCGAACGCTCACTGGGCATTACGCTCGATGGCGTTAGTGGTAAAGAACCGGTGCGCGGCGCGGTCAATGATGATCAACGTATCATGACCGGCACGCTTGACATGATTCAGGAATTCAAAATGTGGAACACCGGATTGCCCGCTGAATTCGGCCACACCGGTGGCGGCGTTCTTTCTGCCGTCTATAAAAGCGGAACCAACTCGTTTCACGGATCGATGGAAGATCGCTACCTGAATGGCTCGTTAGTACATCGGCAATATTTCGATCAACTCAAACGCTGCGACACCGGTCTGCCATGCAATCCATGGAGCTATCACGAAATGTCGGCCACAGCCGGCGGGCCACTCTACATTCCCAAGATCTATAACGGCAAAGACAAGACGTTTTTCTTCTTCGGCTTTCAACGGCATCACGAAAAGGTGTCGGAAACAGCCTTCACCAACGTACCCACACCAGAAATGCTCGCTGGAGATTTCTCATTCGGCGGAAGAGGATTCCCGATCCATGATCCTTCCACCACGCGTCAGGATGCCACAGGAAAATGGATTCGTGATCCCTTTCCAGCCAACCGCCTCCCGATTTCTCAAATCGATCCTGTTGTTAAGAAATTCCTTGGCTTCAACCCATGGACTCCCTCCAACAGGCCCGGTACAATCACGCCAACTGGGCCACAACAGGATTTGATTCTTCCCACCAAAGGCCGCTATTACTTCACCCGATTCGATACAAAGATCGATCATCAGTTCAGCACCAATCACCGCATTTTCAGCCGCGTCTCGCGCATGCGCAATCGTGCCCCGGGCCGCTATTCAACCGACATTGCCTGGCAGGATTATGATCCGGTAATGGTGCAACCCAACGATTTCACCAATGTTGTAGTTTCCGATACGAACACCTTCACCCCAACGCTGATTAATGAATTTCGCATCGGCTACAACCGGCGTCGTGAAACCAAAGACCCCTCAACCTACGGAGGCAATTGGGCACAGCAACTGGGCATTCCTAACGCCGACGCAGCAACCTTTCCAAGATTTGTAACCGGCTACAACGGCAATCCTGGTGGACGCTTTCAAAATGTTTCCGAAGACTTCACGCTGCAGGAAAACATGACCAAAGTCTCCGGCAAGAATACCTGGAAATTCGGTTATGAAGTGGTGCGCACCCGTTACAACGGTTTGAGTGAAGCGCTTCCCTCAGGTACATATAATTTCGGCGGAACTGAGCTTCCATTCACGCCCAACACCGGCAACACGTTCGCCAGTTTCCTCCTGGGCAACGTTGCCAGCGCACAGTTCACCCGCAATCAGGGCACATGGTTGCCACGTTGGTGGAGCCACGCTCTTTATGCGCAAACAGATTATCGCCCAATGAAAAACGTAACTCTGAACCTGGGCCTTCGCTGGTCTTACGAATCGCCATTTTCCACCAAATATGGCCAGCAATCGCAATTCGATCCAACCGTGATGGATGCAAGCTCAGGCTTGAAAGGGGCGATTGTACACAACGCCGGCCAACTTGCTCGCAAAGACTTGAACAACTTCCAGCCACGTATCGGTATCGCCTGGAATTTCCATAAGAATGTAGTTTTCCGTTCCAGCTTCACCATCATCAGCAGTGACTTGATGACCAACGACGTCAACCAGAATTTTGAAGAGTACCTTGCCACCGCCAACGTGCAATCGCCCCCCGGCGATCCCCGCACAGTATTCAAACTCTCCCAAGGCCCGCCGTCAATTAAGTTCACAACCGCATCGGATGGCAGCGTGCCCTATGTTGGCACTAATTACTCCAGCCGCAATGCAACCTGGTACGACCCAAACATGCGCACGCCCTACGTGATGAGCTGGTCTGGCGGTGTGCAGTGGCAGTTCAAGCCAACCTGGTTGATGGATGTCAACTACCAGGGTTCGGCCGGAGTGAAGCTAATGAATGCCTGGAACATCAACGTGCAGCCCATCAGTTGGTTCCCAACTGAGACGGCGAAACTGGACAACATACGCGTAAACTTCCAGAACTTCAAGCCATATCCGCAGTTCGGCAATGTGAATTTGATCAGCAACTTTGGTCACAACACATATCATGCCGCAACGCTGCGTATGGAAAAGCGATACGAAGCCGGCTTCACCATGAACTCGTTCTACACATGGTCAAAGACACTGAACAACGGCGATGACGACGGCATCTCCAGTGGCATCAGCTACTACAACCGCAGTCTGGAAAAAGGCCGTGCATCTTACGACGTCCACCATCGTTGGGTCAGCACCTTCACCTATGAACTCCCATTTGGTAAGGGCCGCAAATATATGAATAGCGGCGGATTGAAGAACACTTTGCTAGGTGGATGGGAACTGGTTTGGACGCAAACATTCCAAAGCGGAACACCTTTCACCGTTACCTTTGCGGGCAGCCCATCCAACTACTTGCCCGGCGTGGGCAACCGTCCGAATCAGATTCTGCCCGATGGCCAGGTCAAATTGGAACACGTAGATATCGGCCCAAACCGCTTCCCATTCTCCGCACAGAAGCGTTACCTCGATATCAATGGCTTCGCCTATCCTGCCGCCTATACGATTGGAAGTTTAGGTCGCAACACGCTGCAGGCTCCTGGAATTATCTGGTCTCAAAGCTCTCTACAAAAATCCTGGCAAATCATCGAGCGCCTGCGCTTCACACTACGCACCGATTTCAACAATCCGTACAAGTATCACAACTTCAATCCACCCAACTCGGCGTTCAACCGGACTGATCAATCGAACTTCGGCACTTTCACCGGCACACGCGGAAGCTTCTCTGACATCGGCACAGGCCGCTGGCACGCGATTATGGTGTTCCGCCTGCAATGGTAAAAGGCTAGTTTTTCGTGTACTTCATTGCGCGGTCTTTGTTCCAATACCGCAATTCGAGCGTCTTGCTATCAATCCGCAGGCGCTCGTTTTCAAAGAACACAGTCGTGATGGCCGCACCGTTGATTTCGAAAACAAAATCCCGGTGCGCCGCATTGACTGGATACATTTTCGATTCGTAGTTGTATACGCGAATGCTGAATCCAATACCTTTGATGTTGGCCTTTGGTTCAAAGCGCGCAATGCCGTCACTATCGGTACGGCCCTTCAAAGTTTCGCCAGCCGTTTCAACTGCCACATCAATGTTAGGAACTTTCTGCCCGCCGGCACCCTGCAAAGTGACACGAATTTCTTCCGCGCTACCTGCCGCACTACTCACCAGCCGGAACCCCTCGCCCTTCTTACCACTCGTATTCAGAACAACAAAATCCCCATCACGTTTCCAAACACCTTCCGCCATATAGTCGGCCGCTCCGTAGACGAACATATATTCAAACTTGCCGTCCACCTTTAACAGCAGTGACGAACCAACTTCACGCACGCCACTCAATTCATAGGTGCCGGCCAAATCGTCAGCGCAAAATGCCGGTAATACGAGTAGAAGAAAGAGAAAGAACTTCATTGGTTAAAACTCAAATTTATCCACATTTGCCTTGTTGAAAACATAGGGCTCCCCCAACATTACATGATCTCCGCGCACTTCGCGGGGGCCCAGGGCACCAGCTTTGAAGCCCGTCTTTAAAGTCCCATTCATCAATGCGCTCGCCGAATAGATCGTCAGATATCCCAGATCGTGCGTGTTCCAAAGTACGATCGAACTGATCACGTCATCGTGAATATAGGTCTTGCACATGCTCGGCAAAGATAGCCCGGTCACCTTCACATCTTTGCGGCCCGATTGCTTCACTGCTTCAGCCGCACCTGGAACCGCTGGTGCACTAATACCAGCGATAGCACGCACATTGGGAAACACTTTCAGAATTGTTTGTGTCTCAGCAAATGCGCGGTCCCGGTCACTATCGCTGGGCCGTATGGTCACCATTTTCATCTCCGGATACTTTTCGCTGAGGCGCACTTTCATGTGCTTGATCCATTCATTCTGGTTGCCCGCGCTCAGCGATCCGGTGACCACTGCAAATTCACCTTTGCCATCCAGAATTACCGCCGTCTGATCAACCACCGCATAACCAATTCCTTGCGCCGTTGCCTGATCGATCAGATAGTCCCGCGCATCGGGTTCAGCGTCCGCATCCCAAGTTAATATCTTGATCCCCTTCGCCCGCGCCTTGCGCAGCACAGTCGAAATGCTCGCCGAACTTTCAACGCTTACCGCAATCACATCCACACCACGCGTAATCCACGCCTCCACAACTTCATTCTGCTTAGCCGGATCGAGATCAACCGGGCCGTCCCAAATCAGATCAATATTCAATTCCCTCGCGGCCTCTTCAGCACCTTTTCGGCAACTGATGAAATACGGATCGCCTTTGGCTTTTGGCATCATGCCGACAGTGATGCGGCGTCCCGTTGCAGAAGGCGCAGTTAACGATCGGCCGCGTATACCTGAAAAAATCAACACCAGTAGCGCGATCCCACCCAGTGCAAGCACCATTCGTGACAGCTTGCGTGGGGTCGCATCTGTGCCCCTCCGGCTCATCTTTTCAAAGCCGATACTCACGATCAGCAGCAAGCCCGTAAGAATCCCGGCAAGCTCAGTGGGTTGCGCAGAAAGACGCAATCCGTTTTGCAGAATAACGATAGCCGCAAGACCAAGCAATGTGCCGTGCACCGTTCCTTTACCACCGAAAATTGACGTGCCACCCAGTACCGCCGCCGTGATCGCCATCAGCTCAAAGCCCGTGCCAGCATCGGATTTCGCTTGCCCGATGTGTGCAACATAAACCATCGCGGCAATGCCAGCCGTAAGTCCGGAAAGCGTGTAGACAAGCCTCAAACGGGACTCCACAGGAATGCCGGCATAGCGCGCCGCAGGTTCGCTATAGCCAATCGCCTGTAATCCGCGGCCAATGCCAGTGCGATGCAAAAGCAACCAGAACAGTACAACAACAGGAATGAAAATCAGAGCCTGCGTGGGGATGGCGTCAAACAAATAACCTTGGCCTAACCCCAAATAAGAAGGAGGAAATCCAGTGTAATTTTTCACTGCGCCGGTCAACCCTTCGGCCATCCCACGAAACAGACTGAACGTTCCCAGCGTGACAATAAGCGGCAACTGCCGGAAGCGCGTAATCACAAAGCCATTCAGCCAACCACCGGCAAGCCCAGTGGCAAGGCCCGCAGCAATGCTTGCTTCCAATGGCCAACCCGCATCCTTCCACAAACTGCCGGTTACAACAGCGCATAAGCTCATCAGCGACCCAACAGAAAGATCGATGCCGCCTGTCACGATGACCAATGTCA
>JBBRJC010000309.1:0-5434 GCA_038220135.1 Bryobacterales bacterium
TGGGAAAATCCTGGCAACGTTGGTGGAATTTGGAACGAACACATTGTCGACAACTCTTCGCCTAACGAATTTTGCTTCCTCGTGGACATGGATAACGATGGCAAAGCGAATGAGCTGATCACGCAATTCGGCAATGCCAAACAACCGGCAGCATGGTGGGAAGTGAAGGGCGGCCAGTTCATTAAACACGAAGTGAGCAATATCAGCTATGGTCACGGAATTGGCGTGGGCGACGTGAACAAAGACGGCCGCAACGATATTTTGACCTCGCAAGGTTGGCTCGAAGCCCCGGTGGACATCCGCCAGGGCAACTGGAAATTTCACGCTGATTGGAAGACGGAAAAGCACCTCGGTTTCATTCATGTGTTGGATGTGAACGGCGATGGACGAAATGACATTGTGTCAACAAACGCCCATGATTACGGTATTTTCTGGATGGAGCAATTGGCTGATGGCAAGTGGAAGCAGAACAAGATCGACGATGCCTGGTCGCAGGCCCACTCGATGACGATTGTCGATATCAATGGCGACGGGCAAAAGGATCTGGTAACCGGTAAGCGCTTCTGGGCGCATGATCACGATCCAGGCGCGCAAGAGCCGCTGGGTGTTTATTGGTACGAATACCGCAAGTCGGCAGATGGTAAGAAGATAGATTGGATTCGCCACATCATTGACTATGGTGGGCGTACCGGTGCAGGCATGCAGATTGTTGTGGCCGATATTGATGGCGATGGCGATCTGGATGTTATCTGCCCCGGAAAGAGTGGGCTGTTTTTGTTTGAGAATCTAACGAAGAAAAAATGACGCGACGAACTTTAATTCAATCCGGGATGCCTGCGCTGCTTAGCGCGCAGGCTCCATCTGACTCGTTTCGTGTTGCCATCACCGGTGTTGGGTCGCGCGGTTCCGGACTGCTGCAGAATTTGTTGAAAATCCCCAATGTGCAAATTGTTGCCATCTGCGACACGACTCCGGAACACCTGGCAGCGGCGGCTAAAGCTGCCCAGGACAAGGGCCATAAGCCACGTCTCTATACCGACTATCGCAAGATGCTGGATGAGGCGAAAGATGTTGATGGGGTGGTGATTGCAACGCCTGTTTATCTGCATATGGGCATGTCGATCGCGGCGCTGGAATTGGGTAAGAATGTTTATTCAGAAAAGCCGATGGCAGGCACTGCCGAAGAATGCAGCATCGTGCAAAAGGCTGCCCGCTCAGCGAAGGGTATTTATCAGGCGGGCTTTCAGTTGCGGCACGATCCCAATCATCGGGCCGCCATGGACTTTATTCATTCCGGCAAGTTGGGGCGAATTCTATTCATGCAAGGGCAGCGCAATGGGGGCGACCTGCAACGCAATCGCGATTGGTATTTCGACCGCGAACGCAGTGGCGACATCATTGTGGAGCAAGCGTGCCACATCCTCGATTTGATGACTTGGGCAGTTGGCAAACCACCATTGCGGGCAATGGGTTCCGGCGGAATTAATCTGTTCAAGAACGAGCCGCCTGGCCGCACCAGTATGGATAATTACACGGTGATTTACGAATATCCGGATGATGTGCGGCTTACGTTCATGCACATTTATTTCGACCCTCCAGGCTTTTCCGGGATTAAGGAACGGATCTGGTGTTCGAAGGGGGCTGTGGATCTGGCCACGGCTTCGTATTCACCATTGGAGAATGGATCGAAACCGGTTAAGCTTGAAGTCACTGGTACCGAAGATTCCACGTACCTGTCGCTGGCCGCATTTACGAGCAATTCGAAGGCGCATAAGCAGCCGTTGAACGATGCTGAATCCGCCCGGCGCTCAACGCTGGTGGCGATTATGGGCCGCAAGGCAATCTACGAAAAACGCATTGTGAATTGGAGCGAGGTGGACGTTTAGATGACGAAGAAAGTTTTGGTAGCTACGCCTTAGCCAACCACCGGCTGCTTGTGGGCCTGCCGGCGCTCAACGCTGGTGGCGATAATGGGCCGCAAGGCAATCTACGAAAAACGCATTGTGAATTGGAGCGAGGTGGACGTTTAGATGACGAAGAAAGTTTTGGTGGTTACCGGCGACGGCGGCGAAAGCTACGAGACGCTGTATGCCATCCACCGCTTACAGGAAGAGGGGCACACCGCAGTGCTGGCCGCGCCAACCAAGAAGCGGCTCAATCTGGTGATGCACGATTTTGAAGAAGGTTGGGATACTTACGTGGAACGTAAAGGCTACAGCCTCTGTTCCGATTTGGCCATTGCCGATGTAAATTCTGGTGAGTTCGATGCAGTCCTGATAATGGGCGGCCGGGCACCGGAATATTTACGGCATAACGAAAAACTGCTCGATATTGTTCGAGAAATGGATGCTGCCGGGAAATGGTTGTTTTCCATTTGCCATGGCATTCAAGTAATGCTGGCGGCGGGGGTAGTGAAAGGCAAACGAGTCACTTGCTATGAGCATATTCGCTTTGAAGTGGCCAGTTGTGGTGGAACGTGGGAAACACCGGAAGCGGTGCGCGACGGCCGTTTGGTGACTTCACAAACCTGGCAGTCGCATCCTGATTTTTACAGAATCGTAATTGCATGTCTCGGGGAAACGATTGCCGCTTGATCCAGAAGTAGCCAAATTTTTAGAGTCCGTCAAGGGCGCAAAGCCCCGTTCGGAAATGACCATTGAGGAAACGCGCAAGGCAATGCGCGATGCGCGCTATCTTGCCATTGCACCGGTTCCGCTGGCTGTAGCCGAGGATCGGGAATATGGTGCCGTGCCGGTCCGCGTTTATCAGGCTGAAGACATCGATAACCTTCCAACGTTGGTTTTTGCGCACGGTGGCCGATTCATTAGCGGCGATTTGGAAACGCACGATAGCCTGTGCCGGCAATTGGCCAAGCGTTCACGCGCCCGTATTGTCGCCGTTGATTACAGCCTTGCTCCAGAGCATCGCTTTCCGGCCGCGGTTGAGGATGTTTACTCCGTGGTGGAGGCGTTGTACGAAGAGTCGCCACGGTTGGCTGTTGGTGGTGATAGCGCCGGTGGGAACCTTGCGATTTCCGCCGCGTTGATGGCACGCGATCATGGCGAAACTCTGCTGTCCGCCGCCATTTTGTTGTATCCAATGTTGGATGCGTTGGCAAGCCTGGAATCGCACAAGGAATTTGACAAAGGTTATGGCCCGTCGAGCGCGGACATGCTTCGCGGGTGGAACGAGTATGCGCCGGAAAAAATCGATAGAAAGCACCCCTATCTTTCTCCGTTGTGGGCGGCGGATTTGCGTGGGTTACCGCCGGTGTGGATTCTTACGGCCGAATATGACACGCTTCGCGATGAGGCTGAAGAGTTTGGAAGGCGCCTGTTTTTCGCCGGTGTGCAAGCCGAAATTGTAAGGGCGGAGGGAATGATTCACGGATTTTTCCAACAGTCAGCAATTATTAACAAAGCTAACTTATACTTAGACCAGATCGCCGCGGCAATTCGTTTGCACCTTTTCGACGAGCCATCGCATCTGTCCACTTGACTAGCAGCTTCTCTATTTATTGAATATCTTGCGCATGCCGTCTCAGTGTATCCGCCATACCGACCTCCCAGGTTCTTCTCGCTTGTTTGCGGACCTGATTTACCACTTCGATCGAGTGGAGAAGTTCTACGACCATGCACCGTTCGAGCTGGAATCGTACCGGAAGGCTGCAAAATTTGATTTTCCCCCAGCCCGTCGCGCCGAAATTGTAAAAGCCCTTCGCGAACAAAACGCCAACAATCCATCACTGGATGTCCTGGCCCAGGAAGGGACGGTTGCGGTGGTGACCGGTCAGCAGGTGGGATTGTTCTCTGGCCCCGCCTACACGCTCTACAAGGCCCTTACGGCCGTTCGCCTGGCGAAGTACTTGACTGGCCAGGGTATCACGGCGGTGCCGGTGTTTTGGCTGGCTACGGAAGATCACGATCTGGTTGAGATCAATCAGGCCTGGGGATTTGGAAAATCGAATACGCCCGTTGGTTTCACTTCGGTTGCAAAGAATCCGAAGGACGGGCCGGTTGGTGGCATCGCGATTCCCGATCCGCCTTTGGCGGCAGTGCGCGAATCTTTGGAAGAGTTTCCGTTCGGTGGGGAGATTGCGGATTTGGTTGAACGGGCTTACACCCCGGGCGTTTCGTTTGGCGATGCTTTCCGTAAGTTGATGGGCGAGTTGTTGGCCCCTTACGATATTCTGTTTTTGGATCCGATGCGCCCGGCCATCCGGGAAGTGATGAGTCCCCTATTGGCTTACGCGGCAAACCTTCAGCCGAAGCTGATGGCCGCGCTTACGGCGCGAAATCTGGAATTGAAAGCGGCCGGCTATCACGCGCAGGTTCATGTGGACGCGAACACTTCGCTGTTTTTTGTTTTGGAAGATGGGCGCCGTATTCCGCTGCGCAAGTTTGGGGCCGGCAAGTTGGAAGACCTGAAGACCAGGCCTGAGTCGTTGAGCCCGAACGCGCTTTTGCGGCCGGTGATGCAGGACTATGTGCTGCCCACTGTCGCCTATGTTGGTGGCCCGGCGGAACTCGCTTATTTCGCCCAGTCGCAAGTGCTGTACCACGCGTTGTTGGGACGCATGCCGGTTATTGTTCCGCGTGCTTTTTTCACGATCCTGGATTCGCGTGCCGATAAACTTCTGAAACGCTATTCATTGGAGTTGGGTGATTTTCACCCGGGTGAGCAGGCGCTGAAAGAGAAGATGGCCGCAACGCTGGTTCCGCCTGCTTTGGCCGGACAAGTGGATAGCACGAAGGCTTCGGTTATTCATTCCGTGGATGCGTTGATTGCCCAGTTGAATGGGTTTGATCCGAGTCTGGCGAAATCGCTTGGCCGGAGCCGCTCGAAGATTGTTTATCAGGTGGAAAATCTGGGCCGTAAAACGGCGCGCGAATCGCTTCGTCGCGATGAACGTGCCGGTCGTGATGCAACTGAGCTCAGCGGGGTACTGTATCCCCACAAGCATCTGCAGGAACGGTTCTACAGCATACTGCCGTTGTTGGCTAAGCATGGACCGGGACTTGTGGAAACCGTATATGAAGCCATTCAACCGAGCTGCCCCGACCACCAACTGCTTGTGTTGTAATGAGCTTGTCTCATGCAAATCAACTCTGTGAAAAAGGCCTTGAAAGAAGGCAAGGTGCAACTTGGCACCAGTTATGGGCAACTGCGCTCGCCTGAAGTAGGGCGCATTCTGGCTGCCGCCGGTTTCCATTGGGCGTTCATCGATGGCGAGCATGGCAGCTTCGGTATAGAAACCATTCAGGATGTTTGCCGCATGGCGAATCTCACGGGGCTTGCCCCGATTGTGCGGGTTGCCGATCTGCAATACCATCTGGTGGCTCGGGCCTTGGATAACAACGCGCAGGGGATCATTTTTCCGCGCATCGAAGATGCGGAAACGCTTGCGACGGCGGTGAGTTGGTGTAAGTTTCCA
>JBBRJC010000310.1:0-5426 GCA_038220135.1 Bryobacterales bacterium
TACTGGACAGCTTCCAGCAGTTCGAAATGAGAGGGCTGGGGGATTGGATCACCGTCCTTGCGCATTGCTGAAAGATGCATTTCCATTGCCCTTGCCATCCGTTTTCTTGTCTCTTCCAGAGTGCGGCCGGTGGCTACACAACCCGGGAGGTCAGGCGCATATGCGCCATAGCCAGTGGAAGATTTTTCAAATAGGACCAGGAATGTGTTCATGCAATATCCGCCTGCTTCATTGTAGACGTGTACGTCTTGGGTGGCATCTCGTCGGATTCATGTCCAGCAACGGAAACTATTCCACACTTCCTTGGATGAACGAATTGACGGTGATTGCCCTCTTGGTTTCTCAGCAGTTGACTATCCAGCGGCCGGACCGCTTTCTTTTTCCGACTTTTTACCCGCTCAGCCCGTCATTCCCAGTAAGATAACTAAGGGAGACCCGATTGATCGCGCCTGTTGCCCTTCTGCTAGAGGGATCGAGCTTGCTGAACCTGTTCAGCAGTTCGAATCCCATCCACATTGCCACATTGCTGATATTGCTTGTGGCGTCGATCTTTTCCTGGACGGTAATCTTCGCCAAATGGAAGCTGTTCAAGAGTATCGACCAATCAAACGCAAATTTCCTGCGCGCCTGCCGCAAGGCAACCACGATGGAAGCTATCGCGCTGGCAACTGAACAATTTCGCCAGGCACCATTAGTAACCGTGTTTGAATTCGGCTACGAAGAAGTGGCGCGGCAGGTAAAGAAGAAGCAAACCCTATTCAACAAAACAGCTGTCGAACGCGGCCTGCAACTGGGAGTGAGCGAAGAAGTATTTCGTCTGGAACAGAACATGAACTGGCTGGCCACCATTGCGTCGGTCACGCCGTTCATCGGTTTGTTCGGCACAGTGTGGGGCATCATTGATGCGTTTAACGCGCTTAGCACCGCGGGCTCTGCCAGCTTGCGGGCCGTTGGGCCGGGCATTGCTGAAGCACTTGTGGCCACGGCCATGGGCTTGTTTGCAGCAATCCCCGCAGCTGTCAGCTACAACTATTACGGTAAGGCCATTCGCGATCTTGCTGGACGTATGGAAGATTTTGCGCTCGAGTTTTTGAACCTCGCTGAGCGCCAATACGAGGAGTAACCAGAACTGTGGCATTCCAAGTTGGCGGATTGAGTGGCAAGCGGCGCGGCCGCAGTTCGATGGGCGAGATCAGTGAGATCAACATCATCCCACTGGTGGACGTTGTGCTTGTGCTGCTCATCATTTTCATGCTCACCGCGCACGTGATGGAATACGGTCTGGAAGTGGATGTGCCGAAGGTGAAGACCGACACCAGCAAGTCATCGCAAGATCTGCCCATTGTTACGGTAACGCGTAAGGGCGATCTGCAACTGAACGAAAAGCCGATCAACATCAACGAACTTGGCACCGCCATCAAGGCGCGGTTTCCCAACGAAAAAGCAGTGTACGTGCGCGCCGATAAGGCTACGGCGTGGGACGCTGTTGCGCACGTAGTGAGTGAGCTTGGACAGGCTAAACTCGATGTCCGAATGGTGACACAACCCGCAGACGATGCTCCACGCCGCCGCTAATCCCGAGGAAAAATTGAGCACGCCCTTCGCGGCGGCGCTTACCTTGCATCTGGCAATTGTTGCGATCTCGCTTGTGCTTACCTGGTGGCGCATGCGCACGGTGGATCCGTTCGGCGATTCCAATCCAGGGGCCGGTGCGATTGGTGTCACAGCGGTAAATAAAATTCCCGTCTTTCAACGTCCTGGGCGCGTCCAAGAGCTAGCACACGATACAGATACGGAAATCGAGAAGGCACCGGAAGAGAAGAAAAAGCCTGCCGCGAAAGTGGAAGAAGACGATGCGATCCCACTTATTACAAAGCGCAATAAACGGACCGACACAGACGTCGCGGTTGAGGCGCAACGCTATCGTTCCAACCCTACGGATACTAATCGTGTGTACTCCAATGCTGGTGCTGCAGCGGTATCGAAAATGCTGGCCGTCACTGGCGGTGGCAACGTCGGTTTGGGGCCCAATTCACCGCTTGGCAATCGCTTTGGTTGGTATGCTGATCTGCTGCGTCAGAAGGTTGGGGAGCGCTGGAAGACCGATGATATTGACGCAACAATTAAGACATCCCCACCAGCAATTGTCTCGTTCGAAATCATGCGCGATGGCTCAGTCAAAAACATCAAACTGGTGCAACGTAGTGGTATTGGTGCGCTTGACTATTCCGGCCAGCGTGCCATCAAAGAAGCCTCTCCTTTTCCTCCACTGCCCGCGCAGTATGAAAAGGATTCAGTCACTGTCGAATTTCAATTTGAACTAAAACGATGAAGAATAAAAGTCTTTTCCTCTTTGCTGCTTTTGCAGCGCTCGCCTCGGCCCAGGTCGCTCAAACCAGCGACATTGTCATCAAGTTGATTGGTAAAGACAAGCCCATTATTGCTGTGCCGGACCTGCGTGGTTCCGGTGACACACAAGCATTCATGAACGCGTTCAACGGCACGCTTTATTCCGATTTGGAAACAGCAGGCATTTTTCAAATGTCGTCGAAAAGCGTTTATCCATTGACGATTCCACAGCGTCCGCAGGATTTTCGTCAGCCTGCAGCTGGTGATGCGACCACAGGTTTATGGCTTACTGGTTGGTCGAATCCTCCAGTTAACGCTACCTATCTCACCTTCGGTTATGCCGGCGTATCGAATAGCCAATTCGTACTTTACGGCTGGCTCTACAACGTGAAGCAGCCTGATCTTGCTAACGCACAAATGATTGGCAAGACATACCTGGGCTCGCTTGACGCAGCAGGGGCCACAAAAGTAGCTCATGAATTTGCCTCAGATATTTTGAAGCTGTTCGGTGTGGAGAGCCTCTTTGGAACCAGGATTTTTTTCGTTTCCAATCGCTCTGGCAATAAGGAAATGTGGTCGATGGATTTCGATGGCCAGAACCAGAAGCAGGTCACGTTTTACAAAACTATTTCAACAATGCCCAGTGTTTCGCTCGACGGTTCGCGCCTTGCGTTCACAAGTTTTCTTAGCGGCACTCCGCAAATTGTTGTTCACTCAACCGAAACAAATCGGCGGCTTCCATTCTTCAATCAGCAAGCTTCGCTCAATGCTGGTATGTCTTTCATGCCCGATGGCAAGCGGGTAATCTACTCCTCAAGCATCAGCGGCTATCCCAACTTGTATAACTCCGATATCAATGGTGCGGGAATACATCGTTTGACTTCGGGGCGCTACATTGATGTAGAACCGAAAATAAATCCTAAGACGGGCAACGACATTGTGTTCGTTTCCGGTCGCGGCGGCCCCCAACAACTATATAGAATGGGGATAGAAGGCACCGATGTGGAGCGTTTAACAACTGGCGAAGGGCAAGCCTCAAATCCCTCGTGGCATCCAAACGGTTCACACATTGCATTTTCGTGGACAAGAGGATATGATCCCGGTAACTTTAATGTCTTTATAATGGATGTAGCAGATAAGCAGTACGTACAGCTCACGCACGGAGCCGGTCGCAATGAGAATCCATATTGGGCGCCCGATGGAAGGCATATTGTCTTCGCGTCCAATCGGTCAGGCAGCATGCAGATTTACACGATGCTGGCCGACGGGACTCAGGTTCGGCAGTTAACCAGTCGAGGCAGAAATGAAATGCCTGTCTGGAGTAAATAGTTTTAGACTTTTGTGGTTTTTTTGATATTGAGGAGGCAGACCTTAGGATGAGAATCAAACAATTAGGCCTATTCGCATTAGCGCTTAGCCTTGCAATTTCTGGCGCGGGTTGCAAAAAGAAAGTGGGAGCACCCGCATCAGTTGTGGTACCGAAGCCAGACGCACCACCGCCGCCGCCGCCGCCACCGCTAGCCAAGGCGATGATTACCAGTTTCACGGCCGAACCATCGACCATCGAAAAAGGTCAATCTTCATCGCTAAGGTGGGCGACGACTAACGCGACCAAGGTGACCATCACGCCCAATGTGGGCGATATGGCTCAGATGAATGGAAGCCGTTCTGTATCCCCCGGCTCCACAACAACGTATACACTCGTGGCTGAAGGCCCCGGGGGCAGCGCAACCCAGACAGCGACCGTGACTGTCAACGATCCGCCACCACCACCGCCAACACCTAAAGCGGCGGTAAAAGAAGATTTCAGCAGCGTGATCGCACGCGAATTGGCTGACATTTCTTTTGACTACGATAAGAGTGACGTGAGGGAAGATGCTCGTGGCATACTTACCCGTAACGCTGACAAGCTGAAGCAACTTTTTGCTGACTACCCAACCAATGTGGTGACCATCGAAGGCCATTGCGATGAACGTGGTTCAGCAGAATATAACCTGGGCCTGGGCGACCGCCGTGCCATTGCTGCAAAGGAGTTCCTGCAACAGCTTGGTATTGGTGCAGATCGTCTGCGCACGGTCAGCTACGGCAAGGAACGTCCACAGTGTACTGATGCCAACGAAGCGTGCTACGCGAAGAATCGCCGCGGACATTTCAGCGGTAACTAAGTAATCGTTTGTTTCAACAGGCAGGGCAGGCTCGAAAGGCCTGCCCTAGTCTTTATAGGTTGTTCCTTCAATGAATTGTAAATCCCTCGCCCTTATAACCCTTATCCTCATCCCCGCCGGCCTGTTTGGCCAGAAGAAAGAAATGGTGGAACTGCAGCGTGACGTGGCGCTGTTGCAAGATCAGATGCGTGCCATGCAGCGTTCGCAAGACGAAAAGCTGGCTGGTCTGGAAGTGCTGCTGAAGCAGACTTTGGAAACAACGAACAAAGCGAACACGTCGCTGGCATTGCTGGAATCGAAGATCAGTGACCGCTTTTCGCAACAGGAAAAAGGTCTGGCGCAGCCAGTGGCAGTGATCGGCTCGAAGGTAGATGCGATGAGCACCGACTTCGGCGGCGTGCGGGAAGCGGTGCGTGATCTGGAATCAAAGATTGGAAAGTTACAGGGTCAGGTTGTGGATTTGAGCAATGCTGTGAAAGTTCTTAGTGCGCCGCCCGCACCGCCACCTGCTGCGCCTGCTGGTGCGACGCCAACAGCTACAGCCCCGGTTGCGGCGAATCCCTGCGGTGGCGTGTCGGCCGAACAGCTTTACAATGCCGCCATGCGCGATCGGACCAGCGGCAATTCTGATCTGGCAATTCAGCAGTTTCAGGATTACTTGAAGTGCTTTCAAACTACCGATCGTGCGCCCAATGCGCAGTATTATGTTGGCGAAATTTTCTATCTTCGTGGTGATTACGAAACTGCAGTCGATGCGTTTGACAAGGTGCTGGAGCAATTTCCGCAAAATAACAAAACCTCCGATGCTATGTTGTTGAAAGGCCGCGCACTGGCTAAGAGTGGACAGAAGGAAGCTGCCCGGGCTGAATTCAAAACGCTGATCGCGAAATTTCCTGATAGCGAAAATGCTCC
>JBBRJC010000311.1:0-5421 GCA_038220135.1 Bryobacterales bacterium
GATGCGATCGATGTTGGGGCTCTTGATGGTGTTGAAGCCGTAGCAGCCCAGCTCAGGCCGCAAGTCATCGATAGCGATGAAGAGTATGTTCGGTTTTGTTGTGGCGGCAGTGGAGAGGGAGAGGCCGCCGAGGGCTGTCAATCCACGAAGAAGGCTGCGGCGAGTGATAGGAGCGTTCATGAGTTTTCCTTGATGGGGATAACGAAATCGTCGTTGGTTTGTGCGATCCAACCTCGCAGTAAATCCCGATGTTGACGCAGTAGTTTTTGGGATGTTTTGCCCTTGGCGAGATTGCGTGTTTCGCCTGGGTCTGCAGTCAGATCAAACAGTTGTTCAGGATGCGCGCCAGAGTTGAAGACGACATATTTGTGTTGTGCGGAACGGAGCATTCGGCCTTCGCGCATTTCGTCAGCGTAGCGCAATTCAAAGACAGCAAATTTGCGATTGAGTGGACGTCCGGCGAGGACTGGGCGGAGGCTGGTGCGGCGTGCCTCAAGCGGGAGGCTGCCATCGTGATCGATTTGGCCGGGAACGATCGTGGCGCGCGAATCTTGAGCAAGCATCTGGCAGCACAATGCCGCGCTGCATCCAATCAGCCCAATGGCACGAATCAATATGGGTCCACCTCTTTTGAAGAACAAGCGCAAAACGGAGCTCCGTCGGCGAGAGACTTTCGCGTTCCTTCAATTTTTGTGGGCCTGCCGCCGGGCCCTTTGCGCTTCTGAAGACAGTTACAAATAGGATACGGCACCTGCTATCTATCAGGCGATGCATTTCCGGCAATCATTTATCTAAAACGGCAAGCTTGGTAAACTCATGAGATGCGTTCCGCTTTTGACGTTCTCTGGATCGCCCGCTACGATTACCAAAAAGGCTGGTCGCTCCATCCACACCACCATTCCTATTTCCAGATCATCCATTTCTTGAATGGCCAGGGCACGATGCTGCGCAAGGATAAGCAGCATGCAATTTGCCCGGGCGACACGCATCTTATTTGTCCAGGAGAAATTCACGGGCTGCTGGCCAGTTCGCACATCCGCACGCTTGACGTAAAGTTTGAAGTTCATAACAAAGCACTGCAAAAAGAATTGGCGCTCGCACCTTCTCTTGTCCATTGGAATGAGCCCGGCTTAGCTGCTCGCTTTGAAAGAATCAGAGCAGAGGGAGATGCAAAGCAAAAGTATTTCCGTGAACTTTGCAGCGCGCTACTTCAAGAGATTGTCTATCTTTATCTGCGGCATGAACAATCAAACCCTAAATTGCCACCAGGTGATTCACTGCCCGATGCGCAGCAGCCTCAAAACGAGTTGGTGCAGAAGTCCGTTGCCTACATTGAATCCAACCTCGCTCAGCAACTGACGATCAAACGTATCGCAACTGAGCTGGGCTGTTCGGAGCGTTCGCTACGTATGCATTTTCAGGATGCATTGAACATGGGGCCGTTACATTTTCTGCATGTCCGCCGCATCGCGCACGCAAAGGCGCTGATTGAATATTCGGACTATGCTTTGAAGGAAATTTCCACCATGTCCGGCTTTCAACGAGTGCAGCATTTCAACCGCGTCTTTAAAGAAGTGGAAGGCTGTACGCCTGCCGCCTGGCGCGATCAGTATCTTCGCGGAATCCGCAAAGATGTGTACATCAATCCCCGCTTTTCTAACCAGATCTGGACGCAGTTGAATTCCAAGCAACCGCCTGCATGATCCAGCCGGTCAGTAATTGCCGCATTTCACTACCCTTCGGCTCCGTAATCTTCTGCGCGTTCCTAATTGCATACCCGTTTGATAAGATCAATCTACTGAAATGCGTGGCCTTGTTGTTCTTGCTCTGGCAATCCCGCTCGCGGCACAAACCGACGAAGGCGGAGCTATCTTCCGCAAACACGTAGCGCCCATGATTCAAACGAAATGCGTCTCCTGCCACAGCGACAAGCAACGTATTTCGGGCTTCAGCATCGGCTCCCGGGAAGCACTTCTGAAAGGAGGAAATCGCGGGTCCGCGCTTATTCCAGGCTCCGCCAAAGACAGCCTTTTGCTTGCCGTTTTGGATCATTCCCACACCGTAAAAATGCCACCGGGGGCAACACTGCCTGTAGAAACAATTGCCGCTGTAAGACGCTGGATAGACCTTGGCGCACCCTGGGCGAACGACGTCCCATCAGCAGGCGAGGCTATTGCAAACGATGACAGGTGGGCGTTTCAACCTATTAAGCGTTTTGCACCCCCTTCTAAAACCGCCAACCCGATTGATGCATTCCTCAATGTGAAGCTAGCGGAAAAGAACCTCCGTCCGTCCCCGGCCGCAGATAGATACACACTCATTCGCCGTGCCACATTCGACCTTTGGGGCCTTCCACCAACAACCGCAGAAGTCGCCACCTTCGTCAACGATCAAACGCCCGAAGCCTGGAATAAATTGATCGATCGCCTGCTCGCCTCTCCGCGTTACGGTGAACGTTGGGGCAGGCACTGGCTCGATATTGTGCGCTATGCCGATTCGAGCGGCTTCTCCAACGACTTCGAACGTCCCAACGCCTGGCGCTATCGCGATTACGTCATTCGTGCATTCAACACCGACAAGCCCTTTCGCGATTTCATTGTGGAGCAAATCGCCGGTGACGAACTGGATGCCAAGGATCCCGAAAAGCTGGTCGCAACAGGCTTCTTACGAATGGGTCCGTGGGAGCAAACTGCAATGTCGGTGGCCGCAATCACCCGGCAGGAATGGCTCGACGACGTAACGCACACAACAGCAGCTACCTTCCTTGGCATTACCTTGGAATGCGCCCGTTGCCACGATCACAAATTCGATCCGATTCCGACCAAGGATTACTACTCAATTCAAGCGGCCTTCGCCACCACTGAATTCGCGGAGCGCACTGCACCGTTCCAACCGTCAGAAACACGCGTCAGCTTTGCTGAAGACAGAAAGCAATTGCAGCAACTTCTGGCATCGAACAAGACCAGCATTGGCGAATACGATGCGATAGTTCGTAAGCGATTCTTTGAGCAAAACCCACAGGCGACAGCAAACGAAATCGCAACCGCAGTGCGCACCAAGAGGCTGCTTACACCCGAAGAATTTGAAAATTTCAAAGTCTTTCAAAAGCGCGAACAATTGAATGCAAAGTCAATCGAACGTTATTCCCCGCTCGCTTACTCTGTCACAAGCATCACCAAGGACCCACCGGAGACATTCATTCTTCCTGTCGGCAATTTGATGACCCCAGGCGCGAAAGTCACACCTGCCGTCTTGCAGTCAGCCAACTGGAGCGGCAACACTTCTCTGCCCCTGACAATTGAAGGTCGCCGCCTGGCACTAGCCCGCTGGATTGCTGACCCGCGCAACCCATTAACCTATCGCACCATCGTCAACCGCATCTGGCACAATCACTTCGGGCAAGGCATTGCAGGCACGCCAAACGACCTCGGTAAAATGGGCAAACGCCCTTCACATCCGGAACTGCTCGATTACCTCAGCACTGTTTTTCTCGACAACAAAACAGGTTTCAAAGAGATGCACCGCATCATCATGACGTCTGAAGCTTACCAACGCTCCAGCATGTCTCCAGATCCTGAAGCGCTCGCCAAGCTCGATCCAGATCATCTGTTGTTCAGCACCTTCGCACCTCGCCGCCATGAAGCTGAAGTGATTCGTGACAGCATTCTGTTTGCCGCAGGCGAACTCAGCCTTGATACAGAAGCCGACACCGGCGGCCCCGGCACGTATCCAGAAATTAATTCCGATATTGCCAATCAACCTGTGCAAATCATGGGAACTTTGATGCCCGCGTATCGCCCCAGCCCCACTCCCCGCCTACGTCATCGCCGCACAATCTACACCTACCAAAAGCGTAACCTGGCCGATCCGTTGATTGAAGTTTTCAACGGTCCGTCGCTCGCTGAGTCAACGGCTAAACGCGATGCAACAACAATCCCCACACAGGCCTACGCATTGATGAATGGCAAGTTCGTCAATGATATGGCCCTCGCTCTGGCCGCAAAATCAGCAGTCACAACTGACCCACTGGCCGAACTATACAGCCGCGCATTCCAGCGCCCCCCTACAGCCAGTGAACGCACATTGCTCTCCGCGCATTTGGCAAAACGCATCACCTACCACTCGACCCATTCCGCAACAGCACCGCCCTCCCAGCCCCCGCTGATGCGCAGCATAACAAGTGAACTTACAGGCGACTCCGTAATGGTGCGAGAACAAGATCCACCAGTAGCAATTCAACCCAACCTTCAACCGCATGAAGTTACACCACAAGTACGCGCTTTGGCCGATTTGGCGCTGGTGCTTTTAAACTCCAACGAGTTCCTCTACCGGTACTAAATGATGCACAATTCAAACCGCCGTAATTTCCTGTTCCGCGCATCCAGCACCCTCGGTTCGGTTGCCCTGACATCGTTACTTCAAGCCAAAGACGAACTCGCCCCCAAGCCACCCCACCACGCACCAAAGGCCAAAGCATGCATCTTTCTCACCATGGAAGGCGGGCCTAGCCACATCGACACGTTCGACCCCAAACCAAAGCTGGATGCGATCCATGGCACTGAGTTCAAGCGCGAATCGAAGTTCGCCTCGGCCATGGAATCCGGTCAACGCTACTACGTAAAAACGCCCTTCACCTTTCGGCGCGCAGGAAAGTCAGGCATGCCCATGTGCGAACACTTCCAACACCTCGCCCGCGTGGCCGACGAACTCTGCTACTTCCGCGGCGCGCAGGCTGAAAGCCCGAATCATCCAACCGCGCTCTACCACCTCAACACCGGCAACAAGTTCATCGGCGATCCATCCATCGGTGCCTGGGCTTCCTATGGCCTCGGTACAGTCAACCAGAATCTCCCCGGCTTTGTCGTGCTTCCAGATTCTGTTTATCCACAAGGCGGCAGTTCCAATTGGGGTAACGGTTTTCTTCCCGCACACTATCAGGGCACTCCACTCAGGCCGCAGGGCGCTCCTGTTCTTGATATGGAACCGCCACCCGGTGTCAGCGCTGCATCGCAAAGAGAAAATCTAGTCCTGCTCAATCAGCTCAATCGCGAACATGCCCAAACTCATCCAGATCATCAGGAATTGCTTGCCCGCATTGAGTCGTATGAGCTTGCCTTCCGCATGCAAGCAGAGATGCCCGGCGTGATTGACCTTGCGAAAGAATCCGAAGAAGTGAAGAAGCTCTATGGGATTGGCCAGAAGGATACAGATGCCATGGGCCGCCGCTGTTTGCTCGCCCGCAGATTGGTGGAACAAGGCGTTCGATTCGTGCAGGTTTACGCCTCCGGCTGGGATTCCCACGACTACTTAGATAACGCACACCGCGCCCGTATCCACGCCGTTGATAAACCTATCGCCGCCCTCATCGAAGACCTTCGCCGCACCGGCTTGCTCGATTCCACACTCATCGTTTGGGGCGGT
>JBBRJC010000312.1:0-5405 GCA_038220135.1 Bryobacterales bacterium
TGGCCGCCACTTTACGGCAGGTTCTACTTCAGGTGGTTATGACAGCAATCAAATTGACAACCAGTATCTTGCTCTCGGATTGGGCTTGCAGACGCAAGTGCCCAACCCCTATGTAGGCATGGTTCCCGGCGCATTAGGTGCCGCAACAATTACCCGGGAACAGTCTCTAAAACCGTTCCCTTACTATCAGGCGATCACCATCCGCAACCCGCGTATGGCCAGTTTCAGTTCGCACCTGATGATTGTCAGCGTTGAAAAACGCATGTCGAAAGGCTTGACGTTGATGTTCAACTTTACCGGCGGCAAGATTATTTCCGAACACATGGGTTCACCAGTTGATTTTGGTTCAGTTGAACAAACTAACATCACTGGTTATCAGGATCCACGTTTTAATCGTCGTCTTGAACGGTCGCTCGATCCGACCGATGTTAGCCGTCGCGGCGTAGTCAGCCTGCTCTATGAACTGCCATTTGGGCGCGGTGCGGGTATTGTGAACAAGGTTATTGGAGGGTGGCAGGTAAATGCGATCGGCATCATGCAAACCGGCTTGCCTGTGGTGATTTTAGGTGCCAACAACTTCCGCGCCACGCGTCCGAACTCCACTGGCGATACCGCCAAATTGAGCAACCCCACGGTGGCTCGCTGGTTCAATACCGACGCATTCAGCAACCCACCAAATTATACTTTCGGCACTGTCGGTCGTGTTCTTCCGGACGTTCGTGGGCCCGGCACATTCAACTGGGATCTTTCGTTCATCAAGAATACACACATTACAGAGCGGTTCAATTTACAGTTCCGCACGGAAATGTTTAATTTCATGAACAATGTCAATTTAGGAATTCCCAACGGTAGCTTTGTTGCTGGCGCCAATGGCAAGAACAACAGTGGTACTTTCGGAACCATCAATGCCGCACGCGATGCCCGCAATATTCAAATCGCATTGAAGTTGATTTTCTAGCGTTCACTGATGGTGCTTGTCGAACCACGGCAGGCACCATTCTCCATTGAAAACGTTTCCAATAAATGCTCGGTTAGCGTCGGCCTGGCAGTGAGATAATTACGAGATGGATCAAAGGGACGCAGCCGAACAACCAAAGACGCCAGACTGGTTTTCTGAAAGTAATTTCTACAAGTTCCAGGTTCTGCAAGCAACGCAATATGCGATGTTCATGCTCGACACCGAAGGTATCCTGTTGTCTTGGAATGCTGGGGTAGAAAACATTCTGGGTTATTCCGAAAAGGAGTGGCTTGGACAACATGCTTCTTTCATCTTCACCCCGGCCGAACAGGCACAGGACATCTGTGCATCGGAGATGAAGCTTGCCCGTGAGCAGGACCGTTCAGCGGATATTCGCTGGCATCTGCGAAAAGACGGAACTGAATTGTTTGCCCATGGTTTCATGACCGCCATCCGCGCTCCTGATGGCACCCTGGTTGGATACTCTAAGATTTTGTCCGACGAGACCAAGAACAAACAATTGCAGGATGCGCTGACAGAATCGAATATGGCGCTCGAACAATTTGCCTATGTTGCAAGCCATGATCTTCAGGAGCCGCTGCGAACAATTAGCGTGTACGCAGAACTGATCAGCCGGAATTACAAAGACAAATTGGACGAACAAGCAGCAGGTTTTCTAAACTTGATAGTGAAAGGGTCCCAGCGAATGGGAATCCTGATAAAAGATTTGTTGACCTATGCAAAAGTACAAACTGAGGTAGATCGGCCGTCTTCCTATTCTTTGGATCAGGATCTTGAAACCGCGATCACGCAACTTCAAGGCCTGATTGAAGAATCGCAAGCAATTGTGACCCACGACGCGCTTCCCATGATTCAGGCCGATCAGGGGCAAATGGTTCGTTTGTTTCAAAATTTGATCGGCAATGGGCTGAAGTATCATAATCCTGATGTTGCTCCGCTGATTCATGTTTCTGCCAGCCAACACGCGACTTATTGGGTGATCAAGGTGCAGGATAATGGCATTGGCTTTGATCCGAAATTTGCCAAAGAGATATTCTCACCTTTCAAGCGATTGCACAGCGAGCATAAATATGCGGGCACGGGTGTTGGCCTGGCAATCTGCCAGCGAATTGTCGAAGGACATGGAGGACGCATTTGGGCCGAATCACAACCTGGAGAAGGCGCAGCCTTTTATTTCACTTTGCCGATTGAAGGGACAGCACCAAAGCATTACACCCAGCCGGTTACCAAGGGCTTATAGTTTCTAACGCAGGACAGTAATCTTGGGTCCTGTATTGGAAGTTTGTCCGCCGATCTGTGCAATCACGGCATGGTCGCCATCGGGCAAACTGTCGGGCACTTCCACATTCAGTTGATAGAGCTGAGCATAAGGCGGCACCAAACCCGCGAAAGCCACTTTGGCCTGCACCCCGCCAATTGCGATTATCAGCGCTGATTTGATTGGGGCCACTTGATCGGTCAACGCACCTGTTGCGCAAAAGCAAGGGATAGCGAACAGAGACAGCCTGAGACAAACAAACACTTCATGTCCCATTATCCTTGATCCGCCGGTTTAAACCAGAATTTCGAAGTTGAATAAAGTCTGATAGTCAACTGTGGCGCGGACAACTCGTGTCTGCCGCGTTGCGAATAACCCTTAGTGCGAAATGGATCCGAGGCACCGAATCTAACTCACAGAGCAATTTCGGAATTCAGCTTAAGCAGGTTACAAAGCAGCCCTGCACACCACGCCGACGTCATCGCAGTAGTACATCGTCTTCTTCCAGATGGTCATCCCATGGGGCAGGGGATCAGAGTCCTTCAATTGAATTTTCTCCAACACTTCGCCCGTTTCCGAATCGTAGCGATGAAATGCATTTTCATTGGAATCGGCACACCATAAAAACTTGCCTTCCCATCCCAAGCCATGCGGGCGATCTCCGGCTGTTTTGAATTGCTTTTCAATTTTGAAGCCATCCGGATTTACTCGATAGATCATTTGAGCTGGTGGGACAGAAATCCAAAGCCGCCCATCGCGCCATTCAAGGCCATGAGCACCGGTGCTTTGCCGCGGGGCGGGTGCCTTCGCCGGTGCTGCGGCAGGAGCACGCGCAGCGGGTTTTGATGCCAGCGGACTCTGTCTTGGGTTGGACCAGTTTACTGGACCAGAACCCGGGCATGGATATTTCGCCAATGTTTTGCCCGTTTTCGCATCGGCGCGAATGATTTCGCTCGAATAGGTTGAGGCCAACCAAAGAGCTTCGCCATCGAAGGTGATGCCACTTCCTGCCTTGGAATCTGTTTCCAGTTTTCGCAAGACGCTGCCATGCTTGTAGTCCACCAGATAAGCGCGATTGTCGCCCTGATCCAGAATCCACAAGCCTTCTTTCACCGCCTGCATTCCGTTGGGCTTTGGTCCAGGGGAACGAAAAATGGTTTCCACTTTTACAGAGCGGTTAGCAATTCTGGCCAAGGCAACGCCCGTAAAGGGCAGGGTAAGCAAGGAGCGGCGAGAAGTCATAGCAGAAACAGTCTATCGCGAATTCAGTTCGCAATTCTCGCCAGGGCAACGCCCGTATAGGTCAAGGTAAGCAAGGAGCGGCGAGAAGTCATTGCAAAAACAGTTGATCGCGAATTCAGTTCGCAATTCTCGCCAGGGCAACGCCCGTACAGGGCAGGGTAAGCAAGGAGGGGCGAGAAGTAATAGCTAAAACAGTTGATCGCGAATTCAGTTGGCAATTCTCGCCAAGGCAACGCCCGCATAGGGCAGGGTAAGCAAGGAGGGGCGAGAAGTAATAGCTAAAACAGTTGATCGCGAATTCAGTTGGCAATTCTCGCCAGGGCAACGCCCGTATAGGTCAAGGTAAGGAAGCAGCGGCAAGACAAAAACAGTCTCGCGAATTCAACTACTCGGTGGCGTCGAAATCGAAGAAGCCCGTGCGCACTTTCCCTTGTTGCTTCATCTGTACGAATAGCCGGTACTTGCCCGGCCTAGGGACGCCGTAAGGGAAACCAACCGTTGCTGGCAATTTGCCGCTGAGCATGGTGTGGCCCGCGTGCGGATCGTTCTTGTTGGCAATGGCGACAGCTGCCATGGCAACCGATCCAGTGGGATGAACGTGAGCAAACACTGTGTGATCGTCTCGTACAAATGCCGCATGACCCTGCATGCCCATATACAATTCCATGCCTTCGGCCGGTATGCCGGCGGCATCCTCCAGACGAAATTCAAAGCGCGTGATTTGTTTAATTTTCACTGCGCCCGCATTGGTCCAAACCAGCTTCGCTCCATCGGCAAATTGAAATGATGGGCCGGCAGAACCGAACGCCGGACCGCTGCCAGTAGCATCGTCCCCTTCGAGTGGATGCCCCTTCAGTTCCTTTATGTCCAACGTTGAAACCAGCGTTTCAGGAAATCCGTTGGCATGCACGATGTCGGCATAGAGCGCATATTTACCGGCTTTCATCGCAGGCAGTTTATGCGTGAAGTCTGAGGTGCCGGACAACTCTGGATGAAGATGCCACACCTGATTCATCGAAGGAAGCGCAATCACATAGAGGTGCATTAAATGGCCGTGATCTGCAATTAAATCATCCAGCCGCTGAAACCACCCAGCGCTGGACAGTTGCAATTGCAGGGTATCGTCAGCAGCCACCTGAGCGGACATATCAAGCGGCTTGTACAAAATACGTTCGTAGTTGGCCGCCTCAGCTGACCACCATTGATTGCTTGCCCATAAAACACCCACCACGGCGACCGCGGTGACCGACATGCGGATGCGCGCATTGGAACGTCTCAATGGGCCGGCCTCGACGCCAGGCTCAAGAGTGCCCTCGCGAACAGCCGCGCCAACAATACTCACTGCGCCCACGCTCAATATCAGACCTAAAACAATTAGCCCCGCGCCCAACCCCCATTGCATTCCCAAGGTGCGCGAAGCTACGGCGGGCACCGGAATTGAAAGCATGCCCGGGCCTTTATCGCCTTCCACCATCACTCGTACTTGCCAGGAACCTGAAGTCATGATCCACAGCGAGCCGGTGAAGAATTGCGCATCTGTTTTAGACCGGATCGCTTCATCGGGAACGGGCGGAAATTGCGAGCCAGGTCCAACCATGCGCAGGGGTACAATTTTCACAGAAGTAACGCCTGCGGCTGGCGTGCGAATTTCAATTTCCGCAATGCCGGGAATTACTGATGGCGGCCGCACGGTGACAAACATCGGGTAGGGGCCCGCCTGACCTTCGTGGAAAATGTCGGGGCTGCCAACGTGCGCCCACAGCGGCAGTGCCAGCGTGATAAGAGCTAATAAGCTTCGCATCGGCTACCTTCTCACGCGACGCATCCAATCCCCGCCAGCGAGACCGAGCCAGGTGCTGATCATCGCAAATAATACCGCCTCGGCCATTCTTGTCCAGAAGAGTTGAGCTGCTTCCGGGGGGAAGA
>JBBRJC010000313.1:0-5405 GCA_038220135.1 Bryobacterales bacterium
AGGGCAGCAGTGATTCACCGATGTGGTAGCGTGGAAATTTTTCCCGTTCCAGAACCACTACGCGCCGGCCCTTCATTCCCAGTACAGCGGCCGCGGTTGATCCCGCTGGTCCGCCACCAATTACGATTGCATCGTACTGCTTGCTCTCCATGCTTTCCTCCGATATCGTCAAACTATCCGCGATACGCGATGTTCCGGTTTAAAGAACTCATGCAGTAACCGGTCAACCTGCAGCAGTCCATCGCGGCTTAACTGCGGTCCTGCTTCTGTCAATGTCAAATAACCCGCTGCACAAATCTTCTCGCACGCTGGTAGAAATCGCTCGTTAATGTCCACGCCAAACTTGTTTTGGAAGTATGACCGGTCAGCCTTGCCACGCTTCATTTGCAGAACAAATTCACGAATCATCCGCTCTTCTAACGTAGGCGTCAAAGCTCGATGAATGGGCAATTCACCAGCACGCACCTTCTGCTGATAAGATTCAAATTCCGTGTCGTTCTGGAAATGCGTGCCTTGAATATGAGAGAACGAAGCCACGCCTAAACCAATCATATCGGCACCTTGCCAAAGCATGTCGCGATACAAAAACTTGGTCTTCGCCGGATTTTTCACCGCAGTATAAGCGCTGCCCACCGTATAACCCGCTTTTTCCAATTCAGCAAATGCGTACGCCTGCCATTCGCGCTTTGTATGCCAATTTGCCACTGGTGCCGAGCTTTGTCCAAACACTTTCATCTCTTTAAAGATGGTCGTATTGTAAGGTACTTCCATTTGGTAAACAGTCACAGATTCCGGATCCATTTCAATGGTCTTGGCCACACAATCGCGCCAATTCTCAGGCGTCTCACCCACCATGCCCGCTATCAAATCAATATTGATCTGATCGAATCCCACTGCCCGCGCACTTTCATACGCCCGCCCAATTTCTTTAGATGCATGAGCGCGGCCGTTGGCTTTTAAAATTTCGTCGTTAAAATTTTCAATCCCAAGGCTCAACCGCGTCACGCCCAAGTCCTTAATCACCCGCAATTTCGGTTCCGTAATCGTCCCCGGTTCGCACTCGAAAGCAACTTCCTGCGCTTCGTCCCAGGGCAGCAATTTCTTCATCTGCTCCACCATTCGGGCCAGCTGGGTAGATGAGATGTACGACGGCGTTCCACCACCAAAGTAAATAAACGTAGGCTTGCGGCCACCAATAAACGGCTTCGAAGAATACAGGCGCAGCTCTTCAACAGCGGCATCCAGATAGCTTTCAACTTCTGAAGAGTTCTTGTCCGTGTACACCTTGAAATAGCAAAAATGGCAGCGCTTACGGCAAAAAGGGATATGCACATAAACGCCCAGCGGCGTGTTCGGCGCCGGACTCCGTTCCAGTGCCGCCAAAGCGTCAGCCCGGTTCTGCTCACTCCAAAAGGAATACGGCGGATAGTTGGAGACGAAATAATTTCCTGCTTTAGTCTCGTCTTCAAGCAGCTCAGGCGTATCTGTCACGGTAGCCATAATTGATAATTTTCCCAATGAAAACCGCCTCCGTAAGGGTTTGGCGTGTTTAGCCCAAGTATACCAAGCTCAACGTGCTTCAATCCGCGATAGAATGGTCAGCGCCATGGAACTCACATCCTCCAGACGCCGCTTTATCCAGGCCAGTGCCGCACTTGCCACCAGCGCATTCCCTATTCTTGGGGCCAATGACCGTATCCAAGTCGGTATTGTCGGCCTCGGCGGCCGCGGCAACGACCACATGGATTTTTACATGAAGGCTGATACCGATTGCCGCATCGCCGCCGTCGTTGACGTCAACCAGGAAGCGCGCGAACGGGCCGTTGGGAAAATTAAGAAGGCGAAAAACTATAGCCCCAAAGAGTATTCCGACATGCGCGAGATGTTTGCATCAAAAGATATCGACGCCGTCTCCCTGCCTACGCCCAATCACTGGCATGCGCTGTCAGCAATCTGGGCTTGCCAGGCCGGCAAAGATGTCTATGTTGAAAAGCCCGCAAGTCACAATATTTTCGAAAGCCAGCAAATGGTAGCCGCTGCCCGCAAGTACAATCGCATGGTACAGGTTGGCTCACAAAGCCGCTCCATCGGCCATAAAATGAAAGCCATTCAATTGCTGCACGATGGCATTGTTGGCCAAGTGTACCAGGCTCGCGCTTTGTGTTTCCGTCGCCGTTTTTCGATTGGACACACGCCTGATACTGCCGTGCCTCCGGGCCTCGATTGGGATAAATTCCTCGGCCCCGCACAATACAAGCCGTATGCCAAAAACAAGTTCGCCTACACATGGCATTGGTTTTGGGATACCGGCAATGGTGACATCGGCAATCAGGGCGTGCATGAAATGGATATCGCTCTGTGGGGTCTGGGGCGCACCAGTTGGCCCACTACAGTTTCGTCCACCGGCGGTAAATTTGCCTGGAAGGATGACCAGGAAACGCCCAACACGCAACAGGCAAGTTTCGATTTTGGCGATGCGCAAATGACCTTCGATGTCCGCAATCTGCCAACACCTCCAGAAGCGCTTGTGCCCATGACCGGGCCAAATTACGTAGGCAATATTTTCTTCGGCGATCTTGGTTTCTTAACCGTAGATCACTCCGGTTTCAAAGTTTATAAGAGTCTATCCGGCAACGTCAGCGGCGAAGCTGCTCGTGGCGCTGGAGCGGCTGGAAAAGAGAAGTACGAACTGGTGATGGAAGAGAAGGGAACAGGCGAAGATACGATTCCTCACATGAAGAATTTCTTCGATGCCATTCGCGCCCGTGATCATAAACTACTTCATGCGGAAATTGCCATCGGTGCGCGCTCCGCAGCCTTCTGCCACTTGGCCAACATCGCCTATCGCACAGGCCGCACGTTGAAGATGGACACATCAGCCGGCCGCTTTATCGGCGATGACGAAGCGAACTCGATGCTCACGCGCAACTACCGTGAGCCATACATCGTTCCGCGCACAGTGTAACAAATTGGAGATTCCCGAAAGATGACACCCGTGTCCCGGATCTCCTAAACTTACGGGATCATGCGTAAATCGCTCATCCTGACTTTGCTCGCCGCAGCATCCATTCAGGCGCAGGCCCCAACCGTCGCTACCCTCCCCCAGGCATTCGCCACATTCCTTCGCGAAACGTACACCAAGTTTGAATACCGCATCCCCATGCGCGATGGCTTGAATTTGTTTGCCGCCGTCTACATTCCCAAAGATGTTTTCACCGATGGCAAAAGCTACCCGATCATGATGACCCGCACTCCCTACAGCGTCCGTCCCTTTGGCGAAGATCAATATCCAACAGTGCTCGGGCCATCTGACTTTTTTTCGCGAGAGAAATTCATCTTCGTCTACCAGGATGTGCGCGGTCGCTATCTCAGCGAAGGCGAATACGTTCCGATGCGTCCCTACAAGCCGCTAAAGAATGGGCCACGCGATATTGACGAAAGTAGCGACACTTACGACACCATTGAATGGCTGCTGAAGAACGTGCGCGGCAACACTGCAAAGGTTGGAGTGTGGGGCATTTCGCAGCCCGGCTTTTTCTCAACAGCGGCACTACTCGATCCGCATCCGGCGTTGATGGCCGTCTCTCCGCAAGCACCTGTCACCGATTATTATTTGGGCGATGACAGCTACCACAACGGTGCTTTCATGCTCGCCCATCGCTTCAATTTCTATCAGAATTTCCGTCAGCGTGAAGGCGACCCGGAGCCCGCTTCCCCAACCGCGGCCACGCCCTACAATTACGGCACTCCAGATGGCTACCAGTTCTTTCTCGACATTGGCTCGCTCGCCAACATCGACGAGAAATATTTCAAAGGCAAGCAGCCTTTCTGGAAGCTCAACGTAGAGCACACCACTTACGATGAAACCTGGCAATCTCGGGGCATTTGGAAATACTTGAAAGCCATCAAGCCAGCAGTGATGACCGTCGGTGGTTGGTTCGATACAGAAGACCCTCAGGGCCCTTTGCGCATGCACGATTTTATGGAAAAGAATACGCCGCCCCAAACCAATATGCTGGTGATGGGACCGTGGATGCATGGCGGATTTTCGCGCGGCTTAGGCGACCGGGTTGGCAACGTAAATTTCGGATCCAACACCAGCGCCTACTATCGCGAGCGCATTGAGTTTCCGTTCTTTTTAAATCTGCTCAAAGGCAAGGCCGACGGCAAATTTCCAAAGGCCTACGTCTTTGAAACAGGCACCAATCAATGGCGGCGCTTCGATGCCTGGCCGCCGCGCGAAGCCAAGGGGCGAGAGTTGTTTCTAGTCGCAAAGGGCGAACTGGCCTGGCAGCGCGGCGCAACCGAATCGTTCGAAGAATACATCGCAGACACCAACAAACCCGTGCCCTACATCGGCCACATTTCCACCGGCGTTCGCTCCGACTACATGACCGAAGACCAACGCTTTGCCGCTGCCAGGCCCGATGTTCTTGTGTTCAAAACTCCGCCGCTAGATCGAAGCATCACCATCGCCGGCCCAATTTCCGTGCGCCTGAAAGTTTCCACAACCGGCACCGATTCCGATTTTGTTGTGAAGCTGATCGATGTCTATCCCAGCGATTTTCCAGACTTCAACGCGCCTCCGCTCGTCCCCGGCGCCCCCGTTGTGTCAACTTTGACCCAACCCGCGAATACGATCCGTTTGGGTGGATATCAGCAATTAGTCAGAGGAGAACCGTTTCGCGGCAAGTTCAGAAAAAGTTTTGAAAAGCCAGTTGCCTTTCAGCCCGGCGTGCCAGATCAAATCAATTTCAACATGCCCGGCGTGACACACACTTTCCGGCGCGGCCATCGCATTATGGTGCAGATTCAAAGCTCCTGGTTCCCGCTGACAGATCGTAATCCTCAGAAGTTTTTAGACATCCCCAAGGCTAGTTCCGCAGACTTTGTAAAGGCCACACAACGCGTGTTCCTCGGCGGAGCCGAAGGCTCGCACATTCAACTTCTGGTAATCGAATAAGCGACTACCGCAATACCAGTGGCCGGAAATATTCGATCGTTTCCTGCAGCCCATCATCGAGGGAAACCTTGGGCTCCCAGCCTAACAACTTCTGAGCTTTAGTTATGTCCGGCCGCCGTCGCTTTGGATCATCCTGCGGTAGCGGCTGGTGAACAATGTTCGAAGTGGTTCCCGTCAATCGCTGAATCGCCTCCGCAAATTCCAGCATCGTCATCTCACGCGGATTACCCACATTCACCGGGTAACGTTCATCCGATTGCGACAACAGATACAGCCCTTCCACCAGATCGCTCACATAACAAAAGCTGCGTGTTTGCGTCCCATCACCAAATACAGTCATCGGTTGATTGCGCAAAGCCTGATCCAGGAACGCCGGCACCACACGCCCATCATCCAGTTTCATTCGCGGCCCATAAGTATTGAAGATCCGCGCAATCGTGGT
>JBBRJC010000314.1:0-5382 GCA_038220135.1 Bryobacterales bacterium
GCATCACAATCCGGACTGCGAAACTTCGAAGGTCGGTTACCGATCCGATCGACCAGACGATCTTAAGATATTTGTCGAGTGGTGATGGTTGGTCGACAGCAGAGATTGGGGCTATTCTTGCTTTGTCTCCTCGCGCAGCCCGAACGCGACTGGTCAGTCTGGTGAAGCAAGGGTTGGTGGTTGAGGTTGGCAGCGGCATCAATGATCCTAAGCGGCAATATTTCCTGATGGGCGTAAAGGAAGAGGATGAACTCTGAAGTAGAGGGCGATCTACTCTGAAGTTTGAGAATTTTTATTGCTTCAGAGTAGATGATGGAGATTGAAATGGATTGAGGCGAAGGTAAGAAAGGAGCAATAGAACCGCATAGTTGGTTGATGTTGGAGTCTGCAGGTGGATGCAACCTACTCTGAAGTAACTCTGAAGCGGTGCACTTCAGAGTAGGTTGGGAGAAGCTATGGACGGTTCACTTTCCGGATGCGGATTTGGGGTGTTTGGTAGACCAAATCCAGCCCCGTATCGGAGGCCCAGGCTTTGCGAACTTCGGTGGGCTCGGGGTCTTCCAGGTCCTGTTCAAAATCGTATGGCGTTTCAAAAATGTATTGGAGTCCTTCGGTCCGGGCAATCTTCGGACCGTCTTTAAAGAACTGTAGAATCGACTTGCGATCATCGGCATAGAAGTAGCGGGATGGAAAGTGCATGCCATAGCCGTGACGTCCGGTGTTGAGGTGCAGTACAGGTTCGTCGTAGGCGAGAAAATTGTCAGTAGCTTTTGTGTTGGCTTTGATCCAGTCGAACGCCTTCTGCTTTTCGGCACGGAAATCACGGTGACGGTCAAGTAAACTGCTAAGTCGCGATGTCACACCTTGCACATCGCGGAACATAAGGCCCGCGAAAATCAGACCGAAAATGGTACCGATCACAATAGCTGCTCCTCGCTGTTTCTGCCAACTCTGTTTGAGCATAGCAACGAAGCCGAGCACTTCATTCGACAAGCCGACTAGAACAAGAGGCACCAGCGGATATACAAGACGTTCGTGCGGCACATAGTTCCAAATCAGCAGGCCGGCTGCGTAAATCAGAGCGAATAAATGGTAGGGCGTAAGTCTTTTAGCAATAGCCCACTTCACAACTCCTGCAATAGCGCCAAGTGCAAGCAGCCGCGCCATATTGAACTCAATAGGATTTCCGCCACCTTCAAAGTAGAGGACGTTGGTTAGGCTTTGAATCAGGTGGACAATGTTTGTTCCGATCACTGTAGGCAATGTTTCCAGGGTCACGTTTTCTTTGTAGAAACCAAGATAGTTGGTGTAGAAAACCGCAGCTCCCTTTGCATTGGGATTGGCATGAGTGGACACAAAGCTATTCCAAATCAACACCGCAGGGGCAGCCGTTACTGCGTAAATAAAGGCGGGAATCCAGCGGCGGCGCAGCAACAAATAGAGCCCCAAACCAGCCGGTACAGCGATTAACGCCGAGCGTGTCAGGTAAGCACCAGCGGAAAGGACGCCAGCGACGATGATCCAGGCGATGCTCTCTTGTTCGATAGCAAGAAGCGCACCAAACAGCAGGCAGCATGCGAAAAGCTCACTCATCGGAGAAATGGAGAACAGGACAGTATATGTGTTGACGGCCATAAAGACGCAGAGAATTGCTGCTTGCCAATCGCCAAGACCGGCTGAGATGTACCAACGCCTCAGGAGAATGACGAAAAGTGGCAGGAGCAACCAGATCAATACGATAAAGCCACCACCAAGCTTGTAGCCAATCGACAAATAGAGCGGGAACAGAATCGGAAAGCGCGTTTGCGCGGGCTCTCCCGGCGCGCTGGCCACTACAAATCCTTTGCCTTCGGCAAGTCTCATTGCCGAACCCATGTAGACGCCATCGTCATGAAAATGGCCCAAATGTGCCATCTCATGATAAGTAACGGCGTAGTAGAGTGCGGGTAAAAGACTCAGCAGCAACAGTGCCAGGGGCAGCCAGTTTCGTTTCATTTTCCTCCGGGTGGGCGCAGGCTTTGCCCTTTATAGGGATAGCGTTTTTCCCATTCCGACCAATCCATTGCAAGACCTAATCCAGGGCGATCTGAAAGTGTAGCGGTGCCGTTTTTCACAACCGGGAAAGTGCCACCAGTGACGGGAGCAAAAACCGGCTCCATCGCTGCATCCCATTCCTGAATCAGGAAATTGCGGACAGAAACCATGGATTGTAGCGACGCCACGTGCGCCACTGGGCCATAGTACATATGCGGAGACATTTCCGCGCCATATACTTCGGCAAGCGCAGCTATTTTACGAATTTCCGTGATGCCGCCACAGTGGATAACATCGGGTTGCAGGATTTGCGCTCCTTTGGCATCGAGAAGATGCTTGAAGTCGTATCGGGAAACCAAGCCTTCACCACCGGCTAAAGGCACAGGGCTTTTCGCGGCAATTTCACCGAGTGCTGCGGGCATTTCGCGCCAAGTAGGTTCTTCGATAAACATTGGCTTAAACGGTGCCACCGCCCGGGCAAATTCAATGGCGGAGCGAACGCTGAAGGTCTCCCACATTTCCAGTCCAATTTCCAAATCAGGGCCACCGCCCTTTCGGACAGCTTCCACTTCAGCAACCAAACGACGCAGACGCTCGGGCTCAGTCCCGCCTTTGGGTAATACCCACTTGAGACACGTCCAGCCTTCGGCGCGCGTTTTGGCGGCCAATTCGGCAAGACGCTCAGGTGTACGCGGATCCAGGTCGTGACTCCAATGGCTAAAATACACGCGCATTGGTTTCGACACACCTGCCCCCGTGAGGTGCCAGATGGGCTCCCCCAAGCGTTTCCCTTCAATGTCCCATAATGCTATATCGACAGCTGCAAGCGCCGTCATTAGGACCGACCCGTCCCGATAACGTGAAAACTGATAGTACGCGCGATTCCAGTGATCCTCAATTCCACTTGCGTCCTTGCCGATGAGAAATGGCTTGAACCATTCGATCGCTTTCTCAACGATCTCCACGCGTCCGGATATTGAGCCTTCGCCTATGCCCGTAATACCACCATCGGTTTCAATTTCAAGAAACAGATAGTCACGATTCTTGATGGTGTACTTGCGCGTAACCAGATTCCGGATGATAAGTTTGGGCTGCGCCGCCATCAACGGAATGGCGGAGAGCAAGGCGCGGCGTGTGAGCTTTGTGGAGGAGGACATCGAATGAATTCTAGCGAACTATTGTAGCGATGCAACATGTTGATGCAGATTCGTAGAGATTCCTGGAACTTTTCCCACACTTTGGCCGTCACAAGCTTTCATGAAAGCTTTATTGATTGGAATGATCTTGGCTGCGGCTTCATTTGCTGCAGATGTGAGTGGCGTCTGGAATGGAACATTTTCGTATAAGCAGCAAGATGGGTCAACTGGAGAACCAAGACAAGCCTTTCTGGAATTGAAACAGGACGGCGAGAAGCTGACCGGCAAAGTTGGCCAATCGGCCGACCAGAGCTTTGAGATTAACGAAGGTGCAATTAAAGATGATTTAGTCACTTTGACTGCAGCAATGCCGGAAGGTTCTCTGAAAATTACGCTCAAAGTAAAGGATGGCAAGTTGGAAGGTGACTTGCTTATGGAGCGCGGCGACGAAAAACGCAAAGCCACTCTAAAGTTCTCAAAGTAATGCATTGAGCCCCGCCGTTGAGCGCGCAGACGGGGCCTTTGAACTTGTATTTAATGGTAGTAATTCTTGTGCCAGGCGTGCCGGGCCAGGATTTCCAACGTTTCAGCCGAGAGCGGTCCTCGCTCAGACACAGCCATATTACCCTCAACATTGCGGATACGGCGCATGCCAGGAATGACACTGGACAAAGCTGGATGAGACAAACAGAAGCGAAGTGCCGTATCAGCCAGCGTTTCCCCTGTGGCGCCCAAGTCTTTCTGCAGCGCTGTCACATGTTCCACCACATGCTTCTTGCGATCACCGCGGAAGTAAAACGCCCGGAATTCAGTGGGTTCAAACTCCGTTTGCTCTGAAATGCTCCCCGTAAGCGCGCCTTCGTCCAGCGGTACTCGTGCTAAAACGCCGATGTTTTGCTCCATACAAAGTGGGAAAAGATTCTGTGCCGGAGTAGGATCGAAAATATTATAGATCACCTGAACCGTGTCTATCAGACCTGTCTTGATAATTTCCAAAGCCGAGTTGGGTTGGTGGTCGTTAATAGAAATGCCCACATGGCGCACTTTGCCGGACTTCTTGATATCCTCAAGCCCACGCTTCCATTCTTCTTGATCCACCCAGTCCGGGTTCCACACATGCAGTTGCTGCAAGTCAATGGTATCGGTCCCAAGATTACGGAGGCTTGTCTCTGTACATTCAACAACATAATCGTAGGGAAATACTTCTAGAACACCAACCCCGGGTTGAGCCGGCCAAACACGGTTCTTTGGTGGAATTTTGGTAGCTACGTAACATTTTGCGCCCGTCTCGCGCAGGGTCTGGCCAACCAATTGCTCACTATGCCCTTCTCCGTAGGCAAGTGCGGTGTCAATAAAATTCAAACCCAATTCAAGGGCTCGCTTCAGTGCCGTCAAGGATTCATCATCACTGCCGCCAAGCCATTGCTTGCCCCCGATGCCCCACGCACCGTATCCAATTTCACTGACTTCAAGTCCAGTCCGGCCAAGTTTTCTATAGCGCATATGCAACCTATTATCTCTTCGGTGAGGGCGAAAATGTCATGAATGATTATACTCTGCATTTTATTTGCATCTTTTATTGACATCCGTATCATAACGTTGCATTCTAGATGCATAGTTATTATGCCTACACTTTATGAACAACTCGGTGGTAACGCGGCTGTTGAAGCCGCAGTAGACGTCTTCTATCGCAAGGTGCTTATTGATGACAGAATCAGCCATTTCTTTGAAACCGTCGACATGGACGGTCAGATTGCGAAGCAGAAAGCATTTTTAACCATGGCCTTCGGCGGCCCTGTGAATTATTCCGGCCAGGACTTGCGCCGCGGCCATGCTCATCTGGTTGCACGTGGCTTAAACGATTCCCATTTCGATGCAGTTGTGGAGCTGCTGGGTCAGAGCCTTGCTGAGCTCGGTGTGGCTCCTGCATTAATTGCCGAAGTTGCCGCTGTAGCAGAATCAACCCGGGCAGACGTCCTCGGAAAGTAACCGTGCCAAGCCTCACATGGGAGGGGCAGCAGCTAAACATGCTGCCCACGGAAACCGTGCTGGAGACTTTACTGCGCGTCGGGGCCACGATACCGAATTCGTGTCGCGCTGGAGCCTGCCAAAGCTGCCTGTTGCGGGCCACTGAAGGGCAGGTGCCTATGGCCGCTCAATCAGGATTGAAACCGTCGCTTAAGGAACAAGGATATTTTCTTTCGTGCATTTG
>JBBRJC010000315.1:0-5376 GCA_038220135.1 Bryobacterales bacterium
TGGTACACCAAATCAGACAACGGTCCCTTGTAGGGAACGCGGCCTTCAATACCTTCAGGAACAAGTTTGCCACCAGCTTCCTGGCCGTATCGGTCCGTTGCACCTTGGCTCATTGCGCCAAGAGAACCCATGCCGCGGTAAGTCTTAAACGTTCGCCCTTGATAGAGAATTGTTTCGCCAGGACTTTCGTCGGTGCCTGCAAGCAAGCTGCCGATCATAACCACATCAGCACCAGCGGCGATAGCTTTTGTCACGTCACCAGAGTACTTGATGCCGCCGTCGGAGATTAGTGGAATTCCAGCAGCGCGTGTCGCTTTGGCGGCTTCGGAAATAGCAGTAATCTGCGGCACGCCGGCACCCGAGACAACGCGAGTGGTACAGATGGAACCGGGCCCAATACCAACCTTGATGCCGTCAGCGCCCAATTCGATAAGGTCTCTTGCGCCTTCAAAAGTTCCCACGTTACCGCAAATCACATTGATCGACGATGGCAACGCTTTCTTCAAAGCGGTGAGTGCACGCATTACGCCTTCGCTATGACCATGTGCGGAATCGATGGTGAGAATATCTACTTTCTTGCGGACCAGTTCCTGCGCCCGTTCCAGAAAGTCGCCGGTTGATCCGATTGCAGCACCAGCGCGTAGTCGGCCCTGTTCGTCTTTCGCCGCGTTTGGATACTTCAACTTCTTCTGAATGTCTTTGACGGTGATCAGCCCTTTCAGGTTGTATTCATCGTCAACCACAAGAAGCTTTTCCACACGATGGCGGTGCAGAATTTCTTCGGCATCTTCAAGCGTGGTGCCAACAGCAACCGTGATCAGGTTGTCCTTGGTCATCACTTGGGAGATGGGAAGGTCAAAGCGGGTTTCAAAGCGCAGATCGCGGTTGGTCAAAATACCGACCAGCTTGCCGTTATTGGTGACAGGCACGCCGGAAATCCGGTAGTGCTTCATCAGTTCCAGCGCGTCAGATATTTTTTTGTCGGGCGAAATAGTAACGGGATCGACAATCATGCCGCTTTCAGAGCGCTTTACTCGATCAACTTCTTCGGCCTGACGATCGATGGGCATGTTGCGGTGAATAAAACCTACACCGCCTTGTTGGGCCAAGGCAATTGCCATGTGGGATTCGGTTACAGTGTCCATGGCCGAACTGACCACGGGAATATTCAGAGAGATGTTGCGGCTGAGGTTCGTCCGAGTATCCGCCTGAGCCGGAAGCACTGCGCTACGGGCTGGCTGGAGCAGGACATCGTCGAAGGTTAGCCCTTCGGGTAGATGTTCAGGAATCATATCGAGGATTCATTTTATGATACGACATTCCGCAGCCAAGGCCGCAAAAACATTCCAGATTTTACGGTGCTGAGTGGATTGCCACTCGCTCAGCCGCAAAATCCTCAAATTTGCTGAAACGGCGGCAACCCATCATATTGCGCATTTAGGCTTAAACAATTGGACTCATCAAGCGATAAGGATATTGAGGGAATGAACTCTCAAATGTTCGAGGTCGATAATCCGGTGATATTTGTGGCGAAGCCTATAGAGCTGTCGGCTGAGCAGATTCACGCTTCCATGGTTGGAATCTACCTGCGTGGGGATCGCATTGTGGAAATCGCATTGCTCCTGCACATGGTGCTGGCTCTTAGTTTGGCTTCGTTTAACCAAACCTGGGTGGCTGCGCTTGTATGGGGTTTGGGTTCGTTCGGCTTTTTTTCGGCCGTCAAGTTTTTTCTCCCCGGTCACTTTTTTACCCGCTCGGTGGCTGCATTTGCGCTAATCTCCTTTGTTTCCTTGCACATTTATCAGATGCGCGGATTGGTGGAAATGCGATTTCTGTTTTTCATCAGCCTAACAATCTTGATCGCATACCAGGATTGGAAAATCATCTGGCCGCTGACGGTTCTGGCACTGCTCCAACATGGCTTACTAGCCCTTGCCGGAAATACCGGATATTGGGTTAATTTCTTTGCAGTTCCCGATCCAGTTGGGTTCCGTCTGATCTTTAATTTTGTGACGTCGTTGATAGATATCGCCACCTGCGGGTGGTGGAGCTGTATGCTCCACCAGCAGACTTTGCGCAGTATTGTGCAGGAACAGGCGCTGCTCGCTGACAGGCAAAAATTACTGGAACAAATGCAGGAAAAAGACGCAATGTCTCATCAGCTTAGCCAGTTTGCGTGGGAGCTTTCTGAAGCAAAAGATGCGGCACTCCGACAGCGGGAAGAATATGCCCTCTTGATACCGCAACTTGAGGCAGCCAAGCAAAAAGCACTGAAAGCGGCTCTGGTGAAAAGTGAGTTTTTGGCAACAATGAGCCACGAAATCCGGACTCCAATGAATGGAATTATCGGCATGACTGGTTTACTTGCAGATACGAATTTGGATCCGCAGCAGAATGAATATCTGGAAACGATTCGCATTTCAGGTGAGGAATTGTTGACTCTGATTAACAATATTCTTGACTTGTCCAAGATTGAAGCCGGCAAAATGGAACTGGAACCGGTGCCTTTCGACCTCATGTCATCCCTGCACGATTTGCTGGATTTGTTCATGGCAAAAGCACAGCAAAAAGGGATTTACCTGGCACTGCACTATCCGCCCGATGTGCCACATCAATTAATTGGTGACACGGGCCGTATTCGTCAAATTGTCCTCAATCTGGTTGGGAACGCAATGAAGTTTACAGAACGAGGACATGTTCTGATCGACGTAGTTGGCACTGTTACCGATGACAAGGGCGCTGTAGAAATTACGATAACGGTTGAAGATACCGGTTGTGGTGTTCCAATCGAGAAGCAAAAGCATATTTTCGAAAAATTCACTCAGGCAGATTCTTCCACCACGCGCCGGTTCGGCGGCACAGGTTTGGGGTTGAGTCTTTCGCGTGAAGTGGCGAAGTTGCTAGGCGGGACGATATCGATTGAAAGCACTCCTACTATCGGGTCTAAGTTTCAGTTAGTACTCCCATTGCAGGTGCAGGCGGACGATACAAGCTATGAGCCGGATCCGGCATTGAAGGACATCCGGGCTTTGGTAATTGATCCCGAGGACGTGCGCCGTTCGATCACGATCGAATCTTTACGCTGGGCGGGGCTTCGCTGCCAATCCTGGAGCGATTGGGGTTCAATTCGAAAAATGTTGGAACGCGCCGCAGCAAGCGCCGATCCATACCGCTTTGTTGCGCTTACCCTGGCCAAGCCAGATGAAAAAACAGCGGTGGCTATACGCGAGCTACGATCTGATCCCCGGTTGCCGGAAACTTCGTTCGTGCTGTTATCCAACACAACGAATCTTGCTTACGCAGAACAGTGGCGCGACATTGGGTTTTCCGCCTTTGTTTCCATTCCAGTCCGTCGCAATGAGTTACTGCAGATTCTGTCAAAGCTTGCGATTGGCGATAAGGAGAAGGAAAGTGAGACGTTGCTGACACGTCATCAGCTGGTCCGCAAGCGGCCCCATGTGGAAGTGCAGCCGGTGGCCAATTTCAAACTACGAGTACTACTAGCTGAAGACAACGCGGTTAATCAAAAAGTGGCCAGTCGCTTTCTGCAAAAACTGGGCTGCAAAGTGGATGTTGCAGGCAATGGCCTGGAAGCTGTGAAGACGTGGGAATTGATGAATTACGATCTGGTCTTTATGGATTGTCAGATGCCGGAAATGGACGGCTATGAAGCAGTGTCCAATATTCGCAGACAGGAAGAGGAATCGCCGCGCGGAGGAAGGACTCCAATTGTGGCGCTTACGGCCAATGCTATGGTCGGGGACCGCGAAAAGTGCCTGGCAGCGGGAATGGACGACTATTTGTCGAAGCCGGTGAAGATTGATGATCTTCGCCGGATACTGGAAACGTATTTCCCATCTGATTCTGATGAAGATGGTCAAGCTGTTGAATCGTCGTCGTTAGAGGCAACGGCTCTGGTAAAATGATAAGTTGGTTCCTCTGAAACAAATTTAGGAGTTTTTTTCTCTACATGATTACGGCAACACAATTGCGCCCCGGCATGGTGATTCTATTCAATAAGGAATTGCACACTGTCTTCACCATGACCCACCGTACACCGGGCAACCTTCGCGGATTTGTACAAGTGAAGATGCGCAATCTCCGATCCGGCTCCATGTTCGAACACCGGTTTTCCTCCGAAGACAAGGTAGAACGGGCGGTGCTCGAAGAAAAAGAGATGGAGTACATGTACGACGATGGCGACTATTACTACTTCATGGACATGGAAAATTACGAGCAAATGCACTTCACCAAAGATACTTTGGGCGATGCAGTGCAGTATCTGATCCCTCAGTTGAAGTTGAAAGTTGAATTCTACGAAGGCAAAGCAATCGGTATTGAATTGCCTCCAACTCTGGTAATGAAAGTAGTTGAAACTGAGCCCGGCCTGAAAAGCGCCACAGTGTCCAACGTGACCAAGCCCGCCAAAATGGAAACAGGCTTGGTTGTCCAGGTTCCACCGTTCATCGACGAAGGCGAATCGATCCGTGTAAATACCGCCGACGGATCTTATCAGGAACGCGCCTAATGAATTTGGGCTTTGAGCCCAGCAATCAGTTGCAGTTCCTCTGAAGGAAACACAGTTCGCAAATCAATCAGAACTTTGTTCTCTTCAATTCGCACCACAATTGCCGGATCTCCAGTACGAAGCCGCTTCTCTAGTGAGGCGGCTTTTTCATTGGGTATAGCAACCAGCCAGGTTGCCAAAGACTGCTCGGGCGTTGCTCCACCGCCAATCACCGACTGGCCTTCTATTATCTGCCATTCAGGATTCCCGGCTCTTGCTACAAACGATTTGGCACGTTCCAGGATTTCCCCGGCTGACTGGCGAATCATTTTCAGTGCAGGAATTGCGTCATAATCCTGCATCAAAATCGCCCGGAGCTTTTGCTCCAGCACCGCCGTAGAAAGCTTGTCCACACGCATCGCCCGGAACATGGGATTGCGGCGGATGCGGATCACAAGCTCCGCGTCGCCTGCTATGAAACCGGCCTGGCTTGCACCTAATAACTTGTCCCCGCTAAAGGAAACAATGTTCACCCCTGCCGCAATGCTGTCACCGACCAGCGGCTCACAAACACCCCACTGACGCAAATCAACCAGACACCCACTGCCCAGATCTTCAAAAACGGGGATCCCACGCTCGCGCCCAAGGGCCGTCAACTCTTCCAGCTTCGGCTTTGCGGCAAACCCTTGAATATGGAAATTGCTGGGATGCACGCGAAGCAGCAGCCGGGTTCTGTCGGTGATGGCGTCGCGATAATCCTCGATGCGTGTTCGATTGGTGGTTCCCACTTCGCGCAGTTCCACACCGGCTCGCCGCATAATGTCAGGAATACGGAAGCCGTCTCCAATCTCAATCAGTTCCCCTCGACT
>JBBRJC010000316.1:0-5370 GCA_038220135.1 Bryobacterales bacterium
CGCTGGTAAGCGTACGATGGAATACCAGTTGATGACCGACGGCAGCGGCAATCTCTCGCTAGCCAATTCCGGGACGGTGCCTTATCGAAATGTGTACTTTCGTGGTTTACCAATATTGCTCAAGGGTGTGGCGGTAGTGTCCGATCGATTGGGAAGCGTAGTAGCTCAAGGTGGAACTCTACTCGATTATTTTCCCTATGGCGAGGAGAAAACGAGTTCTGCGAACCCTGCTGATAAGTTCGGAACGTTTATGAGGGATTCCACGGGTTTGGACTATGCACAGCAGCGGTATTTCTCCAATCCAAATGGCAGGTTTCTTTCGCCTGATCCGGTTCTTCCATCAACCGTCAAGACGAATCCCAGCTCGTGGAATAGATACACCTATGTCATTGGAGATCCCGTTAACTCAAATGATCCATCAGGATTGTTAACGCTAATAATAGGCGGGTCGAACAATGGCAACGCCGACTGGGCAACTGGCGAGGTGCTCCAGGCAATTAGCGATACTTTTGGAGAGCCAGCTCAAGTCTGGAACTGGTCTGGAACAGGATTCACGGCTCCATTTTATACAGGCATAGTTAGCGCCGGTAAGTTACTTGCTTTTTATCTCAACGGATATCAGCTTAAGCCGGGCGAGGTAATCAACATTGTCGCTCACAGCCACGGCGGGAATGTTGTTAATGTGGCAACTCAATATCTCAATCCTGGTGTGGTTATTGCCACCTTAGTAACGCTTGGAACCCCGGTTAACTTTGACTTCAATCCTGCAAAGAAAGGCACAATTAAGAATTTTTGCGCGGTATCCTCCGACGAGGACCCCATCCAAGTATTGGGTGCCTCACCATTTCAGTTATATAACTTGGCCGTTGCCACTTATAATGCAAATCTTGCCTTGGAATATGCATTTGATGCCCTCTTTGATGGAGACTACTGGGGCTTCCTCGATTACCTGGAGGATGCTGCAATCTTTTTGGCTCAAGCTTACAATATAATTGATGACACGCGTGTAAATCCTAGAGCAAACAAGAATGTCATTTTGCCCTCTGGGAGCCATTCCGATTTGCACACTGCTCCTTTTTGGAGAAGGGCTGCTTCTCAGTGCGGATTGCGATAATGAGGTCTAAAAAAATGCAGAAAATGGAAATCCACAGTCGAAGGTCGACCTTGTTACACTTCCTCGGTTTAGCCGTTTGGTCGCAAGGCCCGAAACTGTCCGCACAAAACGTACTATCACCGCAAATTCGTTCGCGTCGATTTACTGTTCCACTTTCAGATTCTGAGGGCCGAATTGCTTCCCGTTATCCAGCCCTGTCATCCTATTTTTTGGAAGAAATCGGAAATGGTGTTCAAATTCCGATGGCCGTTGTCCCGGGGGGATCTTTTTTCATGGGTTCAAACGCCCCGGCAATTCCCTTGGCACCCATCGAGCAACCAATTCATAAAGTGTCAGTCAGGTCATTTGCAATTGGCGTATTTCCGGTCACCAGGGCGCAATGGGCGCAAGTATCCACATTTCCCAAAGTATCGATCTCACTTCACCAGAATGTGGTCGCCCCGAGCCTAAGTGATCAAGTACCAATCGATGTCGTTTTCTGGGATGAAGCTCAGGAATTTTGCAGTCGACTTCAGCGGGCTACTGGCCGCGCCTATCGTCTTCCTACGGAAGCGGAGTGGGAGTACTCTTGCAGAGCGGGAACCGAAACTAACTATCATTTTGGGCAGGTAATCAGTCTAGATCTAGCAAATTACAATGACGGTTTCGTGCGACCATTGAATCTAACTCCTGTTGGCAGTAAGAACGCCCCGAACCGATTTGGGTTGCACGACATGCACGGTAATGTCCTCGAGTGGTGCTCGGACAGGTCCCACGATACTTATGTTGGTGCACCCGCCGATGGCAGCTCTTGGAACACAGACGGAGATTCATCTTTCCATCCCTCTCGTGGTGGCATGTTCGTTTGGAACGTGGGTTCAGCAAGATCAGCAGCGCGGATGAAAGGTTATGTAGAAGTTTCGTTCAGCGGCCAAGGCCTTCGCCTAGCTTTGGATCTTCCTTTCTCGAATGACTTCATGGATCCAAAGGTTGCCTCGAATGGTCTGCGAAATTCAGCTTCCAGCATTGCCGGGCAGGCCTCGCCTGGCCAGATTGTAAGCATTTATGGAGCCAATCTCGGGGATGTCGAAAGTACCCGCGTTATCTTTGACGGCAATCCTGTACCTTTGCTTTTCGTATCGCAAAATCAAATCAATGCAGTCGTACCTTATGAGGTCGCAAACAAAGCCGAAACGCAGGTCATAGTCGAAGGCAGGGGCCAATCATCTGCTCCAGTCACGATTGCAGTGGTAGTTGCCAATCCTGGACTGTTTACCGCAGACGGTTCCGGCACCGGTCAATGCGCGGCAATCAATCAGGACGGTAACTCAAATTCGACTGCGACACCCGCGCCAAGTGGATCGCTCGTAACTCTGTTCGCCACCGGGGAAGGGCAAACAATCCCACCTGGGGTCACCGGTTTAGTGGTCGGTTCAACCCCTCCAATGCCTTCGCTCCCAGTAAAACTCTTTATTGGCGGCATCAATGCAGATTTGAACAGTGTAGGTGGCGTACCCGGTTATGTGGCTGGACTCCTCCAGATTATTGCAAGAGTACCAGAGCGGCTCTCTGCTGGCCCGCAACCGGTGGTTTTACGGATCGGTGACGCAAACAGTCAGGAAGGTGTTTTTATTTCCGTAGGCTGAGTTTCAACCACCGAAGACACCGCCCAGCGCACCGATTTCGAGTATGATGGCAACAGCGTGGCATCCGGCTTCTCCCAAAACGTAAGTGGCCGCCTCGACGTGGCAACCTCCCGCGTCAACGGCACCGCAGGCCTAACCCGCGCTAGCGTCGCCAGATATTCGGTGGCTGTTTTGGGTGGGTTCTTCAAGTTGAGTCGATGATTCTGCGCCGCTGACACTACGGCTCCTGGTGACAAGTCCAGAAGGTGAAGGACGAATTCATCAGGTGTTGCGCGTCAATTCCGAGTGGACCGAGGATGTCTGAGGGAAAGTCGCGCAAGTTCATCGTGACGATCACGTTCGCATGACCACGAAGCGCGGCTGCTAGCACATGCCTGTCGTCCGGATCTGGAAGCTGCAATCTCGGGATTAAATCCTCGTAGCCGGTTACGAGCGCGCCAACTGCGTGCTGGTCCATCAGTTGCCGCGTACGTTCCAGCTTTTCTCGGGTGAGGTCGCGTCGTTTTTGAAGCAGGCTGGAAATCCACTCTTCATGAACCTCCGCCGACCACTTCGCGCTGAACAATCCTGTGAGTGCGAGGTGCATGAGCAGGTTCCGCAGTTCAGCCGGATACAGTACGTTCGCATCGTAGAATGCTGTGAATGCGGCCAAGGGTTTTACAACCCAATTTCCTGGTCGTAGGCAGCCAGTTCCGCCAGAAGGGCGCGGCGCTCAGCATCGGCTCGGCGTTTATAGGCCATCAACACTTCGAATCGCACGCGTCGATGTGTCCCGACCCGGCGATATTCGATCTTGCCCTCGTCGAGAAGTTGGATCAGCGACGGCCGCGAGATGTTCAGCAGGTCTGCAAGCTTCTTGCGTTGTGAGTTCCGCTTGAACGGGGATCAGTGCCACCGCGTTGCCTCGTGCCATTTCTTCAAGGATATGGATCAGCATCCGTACAGCGGAGGCCGGAAGTTTTACCGTGCCCGCTCCCGGATCGTCGAGCATTCGGAGCCGTAGCGGGTCGGTAGTTGGGGCGCGCGCGGCCAGAACCCCGCTGGTCTCTTTCGCAATGAGCGCCTCCGCCTCAGAGGGCAAAGTTGGTGAGATTGTTCCTTGTGCCATTGTGGTTTCCGTCCCTGGCTCCATGCTAGCACAATCGAAATAATCGAAATCACTCGAAGCTATCGAAATGTTTGTCGTTAATATCACGAGTTCCATTGCCCTGCAAAACGAAGCCAATCTAACCGGATTGCCCTCAGTAAAACAAAGCCAAATTGCTTTGCTGGGATCGGGTAGCCCTTCGAAGCCCTGCCGTGGCTTTCAACAGGAAGCAAATTGCTGGCCAGCAACCAACTCATGATCAGCTCGATTGCCCTGCAAAACGAAGCCAATCTAACCGCATCGACCACGGCAAAAACAAAGCCAAATTGATTTGCCGGAAATTGAAACAATGAAGATCACTGAACTTTTTTACTTCAATTTGCCCTGTTTTCAGCGGCTTGCAAAAAACGAACGGGTAGCACTTCCAAACCATGCCGTAGATTTGAAACAGGAAGACAAACTGCTGGCCAGCAACTTCCAAACATGTCGAGTCCGCGCGGCGACTAACGTTTCCGGCGTTCTAAATAGAATCCAAATCGCAGATATGGCTGGGGAGCCGTGATTGCGAGCTGAAAAGCGGGCTGCTTGGGCAGCAGCCAAGAGGATCAAATAAAGAACGCCGGCAAATGCCGAATGCGTTTATCAGGTCGCAAGGCCGTAGTGCGCCTGCCAGTGCAGCGCTACAGGCAGGAAGGTGTTGGTGGTGTATCGTTGGCCGTTAGCAGACGCAAACTGGATACCGTAAGAATGATTGGGAAAGAATTTGGCGGCGACGTGAATGAAACGGCGGTGGCAGTCCGTTGCCAGCCAACCATCGAGCTCTTGCGTAGGCTCACCGCTAAAGCCGCTGCCCGGAAGAAATAGGCTTCGAACATATTCGTACCCGCCCCCTATAAAATGAGGAGGTTTTCTGGCATGCTTGTAACAAGTGCAAAATCCCCAACAAGGCCAGTGCAGCACCCCAGAATGAAGTATTTCGATTCAGTGCAGTTTCTCTATTCATTGGGAAACGAAATGCGCGGGGCGAAGCTGGGTTTGGATCGCATTCAAATCCTGCTTGAAGCACTGGACCATCCAGAGCGCCATGGCCGCATAATTCATGTTGCAGGCACCAACGGCAAAGGCTCCACCTGTGCCATGATCGCCTCGGGGTTGCAAGCTGCCGGGTTACGGACGGGGCTTTACACTTCGCCACATTTAGTTGAACCAACTGAGCGCATTCAGATCGACGGCGTGCCGGTTGATATTCAAACGTTTACCGAAGCGTTCGCGGTAGTTCATGCTGCTGCCGATAAGCTGCTTGATTCAGGGCAACTTGATGTTCACCCGTCCTACTTTGAAACCGTTACGCTGATGGCTTTTCTTATTTTCAAAGACAGAAAAGTGGATTGCGCAGTTTACGAAGTGGGTCTTGGCGGCCGCCTTGATGCGACGAATGTTGTGATGCCGGAGTTGAGTGTGATCACGCCAATCGACTACGATCACGAGCAGTTTCTTGGTGGCAGCATCGAGTCCATTGCAGCGGAAAAAGCCGGAATCTTGAA
>JBBRJC010000317.1:0-5369 GCA_038220135.1 Bryobacterales bacterium
CGATGAACGCATAGTAGCGATCACCACGAATCCGCTCATGACGGTTTCCAATATAAAGCGTGTCCACCAACAGACTCTCACGGTTGGTGCCCACGTCAAGCATCACCGGGACCACCCGCGTCGGGTCGATTCCACCGGCCGCTGTATAAATTGCCAGCTTTCCGATAGATACTTCAATTCCGCCAACGCCCCAATCTCCAATCCCCAAAATATGTTCTGCATCCGTTGCCAGCACCAGGTCGATATCATCAGGACCCGCGCCAAAATTGGCGAATGCCGCTTCAATGTCTCCGATATGGTCGATAGAGAGATACACACCGCGAGGGCGCCTGCATTCATGGTGGTATTGTTCCATCGCCATGCCCACAGTCAAATCGTTGACGATTGGAATCATTTCACGCAAATGTTCCGTAAATAGGCGGTAGAATAATACTTCGTTTCGGTCGTGCAACGCCGTTAAATAGATGTTCTTGCTGAGAGAATCCGGCAGTTGCGAGTATTGTATATAAGCCTGCTGCAATTGCGTCGAAAGCGTGTTAACGTCCGGAGGCAGCAGTCCGATCAGACCCAACGCTCTTCGTTCCTCAACCGGGAATGCCGTCCCTTTGTTGAGTAGCGGTGAGTTCAGCACGTCCATTCCACGGGCTTTTGTCTGCAAATCATCAGTCTTGAGTTTGCGATGGTTCAACCTTGAAATCCGCGGCGAAATTTCTATGCTTTGCATGCGATCACTGCTCCGTTGGTCTCAAGGTCCCTTAGTCGAACCACTCCCATACGATAGTGCTCTAGGCACTACTGTATGGAAGTGGTTTTCCTGATCACTATATGGCCCGGCGCGCTAGGGATATCACGCCACACCTATAGTTCCACATGGTCAATTACCTTACTGAGCGTTTGCGGAAAGCACTCACGGCAAAGGTACCGCCAAGAGCCATCAATCCCAACAAGCCCATCAAAGGAACGTTGCTGGCAGTTGAAGGCAAGGTCTGTTCTGTTGCCGTCGTCCGCGATGAAGTATCTGCAACTGGGGTATTGTAAACTGCTGGAGCTGGTGTCGGAGGCCGTGACTGGGCAACTTCAACGGCAGCAGTCTCAACTGGTGGCGGGGTTACGGCATCAGCTTCCAATGCAGCTTCGCCTGAAGGCTTGGCAGCCATAATTGGCCTCTTCGTCATTTGGGCAACAACCGGGGCGTCCACTTCCTTAATTGCTTCGGCAACTTCTAACGGATGTTCTTCGGTAGTGTACAAAACGTCTGTGTTTGTCGCCTTTGCAATCTCCATCGCCAGTGCCTTCGGGTAAACGAATTCTTCACCGTAGTTTCTGCCTGGGTAGAACCATGCACGCAATGCTTCTGGCTCGCCAGCCGCACGTTCCCTGAATGTGACCACTGTCTTATCGGTCGCCTTCAAACGATAGTTCGGGATAGCCAGGATCGTTGCGTAAATAGTCGTCTCATCTTTGTCAAAAATCTGGACAATATGCCGGTTCGACTGTGAGTCCATCACCTTGAATACATATGTGCCGGCCGGCAGAACGCCCCATCCGGCCAAGTGTACTCCTGGAATTGATACCGGAGCACTAAACGTAATCACTGTCTTCCGGTTCCATGCATCTGCTTGAGCTACAGGCGCGATAACCGCACCCATGAAAGCCATACAGCAAATAGCTGCGGCTGTTTTAAATATTTTCATTTTCTTATCTTCCTTTTCTTTTAAATTCGCAAACCGCTTTCGATCTGGTTCGGCGTAGTCCAGATCTGGGAGGGTATGTCCTACATGTTCTAACCATGCAGTTCGGGGTCCATTGCCTGAAATCCCCATTTCTTCATGTAAATCATGCACCTACAAACAATGAGACAGTTCAATTTCCATAGACTCTTGACCGAAGAAGGTCATGTGACCGAATCCGGTCTCTCCAACACAACGGCTTTCAAATCTTGCTGAGGTTGTCATCGGGAAACCCTGAAATTGCTGACATTGGTCCATAATCCAGCAACTTGAAGCAACCAAACACAGACCACTACAACAACCACCACATTCAGAATCGTCTTGATGCTGGACGCCATGGGAATGAAACGGTTGATCAGGTGCAAAATCACCCCGACAACGATCAACAGGATTACAATATTCAATAACGGCATTTTAGAGCTCCTTATGTTACATAGAGCAATTTGATTTCCATTTGACAGAAGCTTGCGTATTGGTAAGATGATGGGAAAAATGTCACAAACCTCCACTCGCGTTGAGAAGGTGTGAAGAAATGAATCAGATTTTCAAAACTCTCGTGCTTCGGGTAAACCACAATGAGCCTTAAGGTGCCGAAGTCATAATTACATGCTTAAAGATGAAGTGACCAAATGTGGTCATCGTGCAGCAAATGTATGCTATGCTTGGGCTGGCTTTATTTCTCACGCTTCCAACTGCTAGTTGCAAACTTTCGGCATTCGTCGAGTGCTTCTTTTCAGTCGGCGAGGTGGGTGAGTTTGATTGGGGGAGAATTTTTTGATGAGTTCCGCTCCTGCAACGTCCGCCAATACGAACTGGCTAATAGAAAATGGCCCAGATGAGTTGGAGCGCCTATTTCGCGCTATTGTCTTCAACCCAGCCGCACCTATTCTAATAACTGATGATGAACGGACCAGCGTAGACGCCAGCATGGGCGCAGCCAAGCTTCTAGGTATCCCCCGTAAGTCGGTAATTGGCCGCCAACTCGATGAATTCGCAGATCCCAACCTGAAGCCGGAAGTTTCCCAACTCTGGCAGGCTTTTCTGCAACATGGCGAACAGAAAGGGACTTTGCAACTCAAGCGTCCCGACGGGGAATTGCATGAAGTTGATTTCGTGGCTAAAGGCAAAGTTCTCCCCGTCCGTCACGTACTTGTCCTGCAAGATAAAACTACCGCAACCACGATTCCAGGCTGGGTTCAGGATTATGCACTGTTCCTGCTCGATGCAAATGGCCGGGTTGCAGCCTGGTATTCGGGTGCCGAGCGCATCTACGGCTACACAGCGGAAGAAGCCATCGGTCAACACATCTCTTTCACCTACCCGGCGGAGGAGGGATTGGAGGTGGCGTTGTCCGATGAATTCCAGCGCATCGCAACTGAAGGTCACTTTGGAACCGAAGGCTGGCGCGTTAAGAAGGATGGCACGCGATTCTGGGGCAATGCAATTACAACTGCACTCAGGGATACGAATGGGCATTTGCACGGTTTTGGGCGCGTTGTCCGCGATTTCACGGATCGTCACGAAAGGGACGAGCGCCTGCGACGCAAACGAGCCCGCGTTCGCCCAATCCCCGCCGTATCCACCATCGCCGGCGTTGCTTCCGGTGAGTATGACGCCACACCGGAAATTAACGATACCCTCTTGGAACTCCTCGGATATACGCGGGAGGATCTTGCTTCCGGCCGGTTGAGCTGGCCCGATTTAACGCCAAAGGAATACGCCCCGCTTGACGAACTGGCCCATGAAGAAGGCTTGCGCTTTGGTGCCTGTTCCCCATTTGAAAAAGAGTTTCTCCGCAAAGACGGAACCCGCGTTCCCGTGCTCGTTGCCACCGCTGTTTTGCAGCTTTCTCCGTTTCGCTGGATCACTTTCGTCCAGGATCTTCGGGACAGGCATCGCTTTGAAACTGTTGAAAATGCCGAAATTCAGTTGAAACAGGACTTTGAAGAAATCGTCGGTAGCAGCGAAGGACTGCGTCGAGTGCAACAGCAAATTGAAGTGGTTGCCCCAACCAGTGCCACTGTATTAATTCTTGGCGAAACCGGCACAGGTAAAGAACTGATTGCCCGCGCCATCCATCGCATGAGTCCCCGTAGAAACCTTCCTTTTATTACGTTGAACTGCGCGGCAATTCCTACCGGGCTATTGGAAAGTGAGTTGTTCGGCTACGAACGTGGCGCGTTCACCGGTGCATTGCAGCAAAAAATCGGCCGCTTCGAAATGGCTCACCGCGGCACTCTGTTTCTCGATGAAGTTGGCGACATTCCACTCGACCTGCAGCCGAAGTTGTTACGCGCCTTGCAGGAAAAGGCGTTCGAACGGCTCGGTGGCACCAAGACCATTCCAATTGATGTGCGCCTGGTTGCGGCCACAAACAGAAACCTCACCCAGATGATGGGCGACAAGCTGTTTCGCAGCGATCTTTACTACCGCTTGAAAGTATTTCCCATCACCAGCCCACCGCTGCGTGATCGTCCCGACGATATACCCATCCTCGCCCGCCATTTCACCAAGAAGTACTCGGCTATCATGGACCGTGAAATTGATACGATCCCATCGGAAACAATGAAGGCCCTTGTGAAATGGACTTGGCCGGGTAATGTAAGGGAATTGGAAAATTTTATAGAGCGGTCTGTAATTCTTTCCAGTGGTCCGGCGCTCCGTGCTCCCATAGCGGAAATACGCGAAGAAGAGAATGAGCCAGTAGACAGCGAAACACTGGAACAGGTGGAGCGGGAACATATAGTAAAAGTGCTCCGCGAGTGCGAGGGAGTTGTCACCACAGCCGCTACCCGCTTGGGATTACACCGTACAACTTTGAATGCAATGATGCGCAAACTGGGCATCTCACGCAAAGATATTTAACGTCCTTTTCGCATGCTCCGCGTCGCTAAAAGTGACATCCACTGACCTTCATACGCCACTTCCGGTCGTTCCCGAAAACTAACCCCTGCAAATTCTAAATTTAGCTTTGGCCCTTAGCTTGCTCTAATTAAATTGCTACCTGCCAAACGGATAGCGAGTCACAGGCGATGTTCAAGCCAGGATTCAGCGGTCCAGGCAGTTGTAAGCGTTGCAAACTAATTAAGATGCAGCGCTGAGTCGGAGGGACGAAAGTGAGGGCGACCTTGTTCAGGTCGCCCTCGCCGAGTCATAACAAATAATTTTTCCCACGAGTCGACGGCGGGATTCAGCATTCCAAAGAAGCGATAAGGTTGCAAAATGTGACGCGAGCTGGCAGTTAAGTTAATGATAACATGTAGCTTAGCGGTTTTTTGTGCCAACGAAGCGTTGCAAAATCTGACACGAACTGATAGGTAACATACTGATAACACGTAGCTTAGTTACCGAGCCGTGACCGTGAGGGAGCGGTTTTGTTTTGCCAACGAAGCGTTGCAAAATCTGACACGAACTGGTCGGTAACATACTGATAACACGTAACTTAGTTACCGAGCCGTGACCGTGAGGGAGCGGTTTTGTTATGCCAACGAAGCGTTGCAAAATCTGACGCGCTTGTCGGTAACTTACTGATAAAACGTAGCTTAGTTACCGAGCCGTGACCGTGAGGGAGCGGTTTTGTTGTGCTAACGAAGCATTGCAAAATCTGACACGAACTGGTCGGTAACATACTGATAACAC
>JBBRJC010000318.1:0-5359 GCA_038220135.1 Bryobacterales bacterium
TCCCCACTCAACACCAACTCGCGCTCAAACAGATCAACAGTTCCCGCTCGCATCGCCTTCACATAACCATCCGGCTCCAAGCCATAAATCATCAGATCATACGAATCAGGAACAACATTTTCCATCACAAATGTTCCATCAGCAGTAGTCCGTGCACCACCACCCGACCCGCGCATTCCATTGTCGTTAGCCTGTAATCCCACGGCCACGGATTCAAAAGATTTCGCTCCACCCTTCTCCAGCTTCAACGTTCCAGATACTCGCATCGATGGCTGCGTAACCATCACCACATTCTCCATGTCTGCTGAGCCAACCTGAAGCGCCATCTTCGCACTCAACCGCACACTTCCATTGCCAGCCTGATCGGCCAACAAAACATAGCGCCCCGGTATAACTGCCGTGAATTCAAAATTGCCATCATCCCGCGCATTGGCCGTAATCGACCCAACCGACAGCCCGGCATAACCTTCAGCAGATTGCATCCGCAAATACCCTCCGGCCGGCTTTCCGCTCGCTGAACACAACACCCCACGCACCCTCACTGTCGGCACGGGCCGCATCCTAAAATCCAGACCACGTTGTTCTGTACCTGGGGCTATTATCAGCCAACTGGCTTGCTTCGCATCCATAGTGCCTGGATAAAACACCGTGCTGATATACCGCAATGCACCAGGTTTTCCCGGCACCGCAGTCATCAGGTTGGCTGTTGCCTGCAACAGATATCGCCCCTGCGGAATATCAAAAATCCGGTATTCCCCACGGTCGTCACTCTTCGCATTTCCCACCTGCAGCAACTGCTTCCCGCTGCGGTTATATTGCACCCGGAACAACGCGATGTTCGCACTGGAAACCGGCTCGTCGAAGTCATCACTTACACGGCCTGTAATCACCGCGCCCACCTGTAACGTGAGCCGCAGATCTTTCAGCTGTTGACCCGCCGCAAGCACCAAAGTAGACTTCATCAGCCCGTAGTTCAGCGTTATAAATCCCTGCCGTTCGACGTTGATCACATACATGCCCGCACCAAGATGGGGAAACGCAAACTTACCCGCCATATCAGTCATAACAGGTTTCGCAACGCTTCTCGATTCACCCCGAAGCTGCATTGATACGGTTGCCCGCATCACTGGCTCACCACTGGCTTTGACCACTGTACCTTCAATCAGTCCGTCATCAGCAGCCTGCAAAGCCAGAGTTGCAAGCAGAAACAAAAGTGTAACAGGCCGCATGTCTATTGAATTTCCGCTTGTATTGTCACCGATGCCGTCACATCCACAAGACCGGAAATCACAGGCGTCGAAGACGAAGCGCCCAGACTCAGTGACGGCGTGCGGATGCTCACGCTACCCGTCTCCTCCAACGCCACAACATTGGTTACTTTCATATTCACACCGGAGGCAATCGAATCGGCTTTAATCCTCGCCTGCTGTGCTGCTTGCTTCAATGCCTCACGCTTCAGTGGCGCCGAATCCTTCAATCCAAAGTTCAACCCGCTAATGCTCGTGGCCCCGGATTGCGCGGAAAGATCGATCACCTTTCCCGCCAGCGTAATATCATTCAAAGTCATCGACAAGCTATTGGAGGCAACGTAGGTGATGATCGGCGTATTGCTGCCAACCACCGTGCGTTGCTGCTGATACACCGAATAGCCCGTTGATTTAATATCGCCCGCGTCACCTAGAAACGCCCGCAACTTGTCCAACAAGTTGCTCATCTGCACCGCATTCGATTCCGATGCTTCCTGCGCTGTATTTCCCTGCGTAGTCACCGACGCCGAAAGCTGCACCTGATCAGGTTTGGCAGAAACCGTCGCCTCACCGGTCGCCCGCACGTAGGGCCGCGTTACCTGGCTAAAACCAGCCAAAGCAAAAACTGTTGAAAGTAGAAAAATTCTGGTCATGGTACTCCTTATGACACTTCCTATCATCGCTCGAAACTCACCCGCGTTTCGTGTACCCTAAGTGTTTATACAATGACGCGCGAATATCACAAATGGTTCAGTCCCAATCTCGGCCGTGACATGGAACTGCTCCTGTTCGGCCACGGCGGCCACCCCGTTCTGGTCTTTCCAACCGCACAGGGGCGCTTCTACGATTACGAAGAACGCAAGTTGATTGACGCCGTCCGCAGTCAATACGAATCCGGCGTGCTCCAGGCATTTTGCGTTGATAGTGTCGATTCCGAAAGCTGGTCCAACACAGCAATTCCACCAGCCCAACGCGCCCTTCGCCACATGCAGTACGAACGATACCTGCTCGATGAAGTTGTGCCCTTTATCAAAGCCCGCAATCAAGCCCCGCGTATCGCCGTTACCGGCTGCAACTTTGGCGGATATCACGCTGCCAACTTCGCCTTTCGTCATCCCAAACTTGTTAGCCATTGTGTCAGCCTCGGGGGCACCTTCAATGTCCACCAATTGCTAAATGGCTACTCCGACGAAAACTGCTACTTCCATTGCCCACCCTCATTCCTGCCAGGCCTGGAAGATGAAACAATTCTTTCCCAGTTCCGCAATCACATTCGCTTCGTTTTTGCAGCCGGCGAAACAGATCCGTGCCTGGAGGAAAACCGCCATCTCTCCGCAATTCTCTTGAGCAAAAATATCCCCCACTGGCTAGACGTCTGGGGTGCAGGCACCGGTCACGATTGGCACTGGTGGCAGCAGATGACGGTGAAGTTTTTTGGCTGATAGGCAAACGATCACCTGCCCTAAATAACTTCTATCTTCGCCGCGCCATCGTCGCAGTCCCAGGAACATTATTCATCAGTCCCGGCACTTCACAAGCATTCCCAGTTATTCCATCTATATTTGGCAGCAACCATTTCTAAATCGATACGCAAATTATTGACCCAGTGCCTTCCCTCAAAAACATCATCAGCACTATCGCCGCAGCCTTGGCATCCTATTTCCTGCTGGAGAAGCCGCTGCTGAAAATGCGCCATCGTTTGCGATCTTAGAAAATTCTAATCCGTACTGAACATCTTGGCCCTTGACCTTAACCTTTAACACATAGTACCCTCAGGGCTTCATGATTCTACCGACGAGTTACACCACTACACTGCTCTTACTCATCTTTTCGATGCTTTGCTGGGGCTCATGGGCCAATACGCAAAAGGCCACCGGCAAATGGCGCTTTGAACTTTACTACATCGACTATTCCATCGGTGTTCTCGTCATGGCAATCGTACTTGCCTTCACCCTGGGCACCATGGGAATGGAGCTTTCTGTTGAAGATAACTTGGCAATCGCAGGTAGACGGAACATGTTCTACGCCTTTGCCGCTGGTGGCGTTTTCAACCTCGCCAACATGTTATTAGTTGCTGCCATCACCGTATCCGGAATGGCTATCGCATTCCCAATCTCAATCGGATTGGCCCTCGTCATCGGCGTTTTTTGGAATTATGTGATCAAGCCGCAAGGCAACCCCGCACTTCTTTTCTCCGGCGCCGCCTGCGTGCTCGCCGCCATTTTGGTGACTGCCGCCGCCTATCACTTTCATACCGAAGCCTATCGCATGACCCTCCCCCCGGCTACGCGCAAAAAACACGATTCCAGCTTTAAAGGCATCATGCTCAGCGTCATCTCTGGCTTCCTCATGGGTGCTTTTTACCCCTTAGTCGAAATGTCCAAAGAGACCGAAATCGGTCTCGGTGCCTACACAGTCGGTATCTTTTTCGGCCTAGGAGTTTTCTTAACAACTTTTATCTACAATTTGTATTTCATGAATTTGCCCGTAACCGGTGAATCCATCAGCCCATTGTTGTACTTCAAAGGCAAGCCAAAGCAGCACATGTGGGGCATTCTCGGTGGCATGATCTGGTGCGCCGGAGCCATCGCAAACTTCGCCGCAGCAAGTGCTCCAAAACAGGTAAATGTCGGCCCTGCCGTAAGTTACGCAATCGGGCAAGGAGCAACTCTGATTAGCGTTCTATGGGGTTTGCTGGTGTGGAAAGAGTTCTCCAATGCCAACTCAAAAACCAAGGGCCTCATCGCCCTCATGCTCCTGCTGTTCGTCACCGGCCTCACTCTAGTTGCCATTGCTCCTCTTTATTAGCTTCACAGGCATTGGACCGGATCATAGATTAATGCTACACTCACATTGAAAAACGAAATCATCCGTGATTCAACTTCCGCCGGGTTAAATAATAACACTGCGACCTGCCGGGTGAAAGGAATTGTCATGGACAAACTAGCGCAGAATATCCAAGAAGCGTTTCTAAACAACGCGCGCAAAGATAAGACGTTCTTGACCATCTATTTGATGAGTGGGGTAAAATTGTCTGGACGCATCAAGAGCTTCGACAAATACTCCGTCATTCTTGAATCGAATAATCAGGAACAGTTGATCTTTAAGCACGCAATATCAACAGTTGTAGTTGCCAAACCTGCTTATACAGGCGGCCACCACAATCCAGCTCATCTGTCCGCACCCGGTGCCCCAGCCGTTGCCGCCGCAGCCGCAGGTGCCGAGATGCAGGAAGGTTAGGCCTTCTTACGGCAGACGAACGTGCCATCCTCGTAGGGTTGGAAATCAAGGGAAGAAAACCCCGTCCAACCTCACAAGATTTCCCCTCCACATTTTCGGCTAATGATTCATTAGAAGAACTTAATAATCTTGCCGTCAGCGCAGGCGCAAAAGTCCTTTCAACCATCTCCCAGGTTCGCGATGCCGCCGACTCCTCCACCTTCCTCGGCTCCGGTAAAGCCGACGAACTCAAAACAGCAGTCCAGGGCCTCGATTCCGATCTCGTAATCTTCGACCAGGAACTCTCCCCCAGCCAGCAACGAAACCTCGAAAAACTCCTCGAAGTCCGCGTAATCGACCGTACCCAATTAATCCTCGACATCTTCGCCCGCCGCGCTCGAACCCGCGAAGGCCAGTTGCAAGTGGAGCTCGCACAACTCAACTACCTCCTGCCCCGTCTGTCCGGCCAAGGCATCGCGCTCTCCCGCCAAGGCGGCGGCATTGGCACACTCGGCCCAGGCGAAACCAAGCTCGAAACCGATCGCCGTCAAATCCGCACCCGCATCAGCAAAATCGAAAAGGCTATCGATACCGTTCGCAGCACCCGATCCATTCAGCGCAAGCAACGCCAGAATATTCCCCTGGCAACGTTAGCGCTAGTTGGCTACACCAACGCCGGCAAATCGACTCTGTTCAACCGCCTCACCCGCGCCGGAGTGGAAGCCGACGCCCGCATGTTCGCCACGCTCGATCCAACCGTCCGCGCCCTCGAACTCCCCTCACGCCGCCGTGTGCTTTTCAGCGACACCGTCGGTTTCATCCGCCAACTTCCCACAACATTGGTGTTGGCATTCCGCGCCACGCTCGAAGAAGTTTGCCAGGCATCTCTGCTT
>JBBRJC010000319.1:0-5344 GCA_038220135.1 Bryobacterales bacterium
CCAGTAATATGTCTCGAATCAAGCGGCGTCAGTCTGTGGCGGTTAATGTGGGTGGTGTGATGGTGGGTGGTGATCACCCGATTGTCGTGCAGTCGATGACCAATACCGACACCGCAGACACCGCATCTACCATCAATCAGACCATGGAACTGGCACGTGCCGGCTCTGAACTGGTTCGCGTCACGGTCAATAACGAAGCCGCGGCAAAAGCTGTGCCCGTGATTGTTGAGACTCTTTACAAATTTGGCGTCAAAGTGCCTATCGTTGGAGATTTCCATTACAACGGACATCTACTGTTAAAAAAGTATCCGGATTGCGCTAAAGCGTTGGCCAAATATCGTATCAACCCGGGCAACGTAAATATAGGCAAGAGCCACGACGACAATTTCCGCGCGATGATCGAAGCGGCCATCGAATTCGACCGCCCTGTGCGCATCGGCGTAAACTGGGGCTCGTTGGACGGCGCGCTGCTGACACGCATGATGGACGAAAACAACAAGCTTGACGAACCGCTGGATGCCCGCACGGTTACGCTGAACGCGATTGTTGAATCCGCAGTGATGTCGGCACGGGCGGCGGTCAGCCATGGTTTAGCTCACGACAAAATTATCATCTCAGCCAAAGTTAGCGGGGTGCAGGACCTAATCACCGTTTATCGCCATTTGGCCACCCGCACCAATCATGCATTGCACGTTGGTTTGACAGAAGCCGGGCTGGGTTCGAAGGGTATAGTGGCTTCGACCGCTGGGATCGGCGTTTTGTTGCAGGAAGGGATTGGCGATACGATTCGTACCTCGCTGACGCCTTTGCCGAATGGAGATCGGACCGAAGAAGTATTGATTTGCCAGCAGATTTTGCAGGCGTTGGAACTGCGCAGCTTCACGCCCCAGGTAACCGCATGCCCCGGTTGTGGCCGCACCACAAGTACATTTTTCCAGGAAATGGCTGACGATATTCAGACCTATTTGCGCACCGAAATGAAGGTGTGGAAAGAAAAATATATTGGGGTGGAAGAGATGAAAGTGGCCGTGATGGGCTGCATCGTGAATGGGCCGGGGGAATCGAAGCACGCCAATTTGGGAATCTCGCTGCCCGGTACTTTCGAGGAGCCTGTGGCTCCGGTTTATGTCGACGGCCGGTTGTTCAAGACGTTGCGCGGAGACCACATTGTGGCAGAATTCAAGGACATTTTGAACAATTACGTGGATTCGCACTATTCCGTTGGGAAACCGGTGGAAGTCGGCGCTAGCAAATAGCCGGGCTTGGACCTAGGACGATCGAGTGCTAGTGGATGGCCAAAACGCAGAGTTGAAGGAAAAGGAGTTTTGCGTTCTTAGTTCACACTTTCAAGCTTCTTTGATCGAAAGATGCCGGGAGGCATTTTGGCCTATTTTTACCACAATTCTTCTTCGACGAACAAGTTCAGAGTATGGTAAGAGGCGCCATGGATGACCGGGTTGTGGCAGACCAATGGGATGCGATGCACCTTTGCGAGGCTCTACTTTTCAAGATTTCCACGTTGACTACAAGCACCCCTGTTTGCCGAAGCCCCGGATCTTGGGCTTCCCATCTACTTGCTGTCCGTCAGCTTTGGAGTATCAGAAATTGCGCCTGAGCATGGGCCGATGGAAATAGCACCGGGGACTTACACACTGTCAAGAAACGAGGCGCTTAATCCTGAATTCCGAAATTGCTCTGTAAGTTAGGTTTCGGTGCGTCGGATGGATTCCGCACCAATGGTTATTCGTTAATGCCCGCGCGAAGAGCATCGGCAAGAGTGCCGAGGCGGCAGACACGAGTGTCCGCGCCACAACTCCGGAATTATTCGGAATTAAGATTAATGTTAATGCGATTAAGTAAGGATCGATCACGAATCAATTGATAAACCTGAAGATTGGTGGCGTATTGATCCTCCAACCGTTGATCGCTTCATCGTGGAACACCCAATCGAACGGAGACGGCACGGGCTTTACTGCCCATTCGTTATGTTCTGCGCTGGTATGCTGACGAAAGCCGTGAGGTGAGTAGAATCCCGCAAGCAGTGTGGCAATCGCTCACCGGTGAACAGCAAAAGCATTATTCGGTTTCCCGTTTCATCCTAAAAACGGCAGTTGGCCTCGCGCCGAACCATTTAAGTTGCTGAGGATGCTCAAACGAGCGAAGGGCCCGGCGGCAGACCCCCAATATTGCAGGAACACGAAAGTCTCTCGCCGACGGGGCTCCGTTTTGCGCGTGTTCCTGAAGAGTTCAACTGCCGAGCAGTTAACCCTGCGGGGACAACCGATATGGTTGCAACGCATACGGACCATGGAGAGCGGACGAAGTGGTGCATTCAACTGCCGTTTTTTTAGATTCAATCACATAAAAACGTCGGCGCTCGCGAAGAATTACCATGGTTTGCTTGATTAGAATTGCCACCATCAAGAAAAAGTCTTGCCGCAGGTCAAGGAGCAATGTCATCCACGCCGCAGGCTGTGCAGGGCGCATTCTCAAGAGGCAAAGCTCCTAAAAGTAGCTGTCCAGGGTCCGGATTCGCCTTAAGTTCGCCATTTGCCGCGCGGCAACAAGAGCTTTTTGGGCGAATTAGCACGATGGCGAGTCAAGTCCCGGTCGACGGACTGAGGCGGCTCCACCGATTCGGTTGGCAACTTTTGGCGAGCAAACCATGGTAATTTCTCGCGAGTGCCGAAGCATAGAAGAACCTGGAAAAGATGGCCGTTTGCGATTACAGAATCGCGCAACTTTGCCCTTGACTAAACTATAGTTAAACCTTAATATGTATCCATGGATACCGACCAAGGCATAATCAAACTGCTGCTAAAACTGAATCTGTTCATTCTGCTCTCGATTGGCGTCTACCACCGTTATCAGGCCTTTACTGTCGGCGACAAATTTGACCGCCGACTGGAAGGCCCCGTGATGATCTACATCCGGTTGGCTGGTCTATGTACAGCGATCGCCGGGTGGGCGGCGTTTACCAATCCAGAGTGGCATGCGCCTTTCACATTCGACGCCGGCCTGAATATGAATTGGGCGGGATTAGTGTTGACTGTTATGGCAACAGCGTGGCTTGGTTGGATGTTTCGATCGCTGGGCGCAAATCTGACCGATACAGTTGAAACTCGCGCGTCGGCAAAATTCGTTTACCACGGCCCCTATCGTTACGTTAGAAACCCAATGTATGTTGGAATTCTTGCTCTCACCATTGGGCTAGGTGTGGCGCTGAATAGCTGGCTTGTTCCGCTGGGCGGCACACTCGTCTTCACGCTGCTTGCGATTCGAACCAGAACAGAAGAGCGGTTTATGGTTGCCCGTTTCGGGGAAACTTTCAAGATTTATATGCGTGACGTACCAAGATTCTTCCCAGGTATTTAGTGGGACAGTTTACCCAAAAGCAGGAATCAAATCTGCCTCTTGCACCAATTGCTTTTCTATTAACTGAGTGCGGCGGATTGTCATACTGATGCGGCGCATGGAGCGCACGGCATTGAGCTTAACTTTTGGTTCTAAATCGTCCAACATACCTTGCAAACAGGGCAAGAAAACAGGTAGTCCACACTCGCCCATACCCCAAGCTGAAGAAGCCCGAAAATCAGGAGATTCATTCTTCGCCAAGGCTTGTAGTGTGTTTTCGGCTTCTCGATCGCCAAACCGGATCAGCCCAACCAGCGCATTCACAGCAGTTCTTGGATTGTTCTCGTTCGCCGCTTCCCGGAAGAATTCCAGGATTCCCACACATTCTTCGGTATCCCACATGGCTTCAACCGCATTTGCGCCTATTCGAGGGTCAGGGTCACTCAACATTTCCTTTGCCCATCGAGGGCTTTTACCGGATTTAATCTTGAGCAGCACGGCCTTCGAACGCACCCTGCCGTTGGAACTTTCCAACAGGGGCGACATCAATTCATCCAGTTGTTCTCTGCTTGCCGCAGCTTCCACCAGGCAAAGCACTCGCTCGGCCGTCCCATTATCGACGTTAGTTGGCAAACCGACATCCACCAGCCAATATGCTAGTTTCTTGTGCGGCCGCGAGAGGTGCCTTACAATCGACAAAGCTTCTGCGGTACTAAAGAATACTGCGTCGGAAAGTTGCCGGATGCGGTTTTCGGTGACCATTATCATGCCAGCAATTAAACGGGTGCCTGCCAGATCGCCCGAGGATTTCAGCCAATCGAATGCCAGATCTTCAAACGCTTCCCTGTTCTGTGACCGCAAACTTCGGAGCCGCTCTATTGAAGATTGCGGATCCTTATCGAAATGAGTCAGAATCTGAGTAAACTCGCCTATCCGCTCCGGATGGTGTACTTTCATCAACATTTGCTTAACCCACTTGCCATGGAATTCATTGCATACCCTTTCCTCTTCGTTCGGATTGGACAAACCTTTAGCTTGAATTCTATAGTTGCCCTGTAAATTAGAATTCGGTGCCTCGGGAATGGATTCGCACCCAAGGTTATTCGTCAATGCCTTGAAATGGAGCGTTGGCATGAGTGCTGACGCTCCAGATACGAGTGATTCGTTCGGGAGTAAATTGCACTTCCATGGTTTGATATCCTGCTTACCCTTCAAGCCCAGCGGATATAGGGCTTTCTGTCACGTTTGGTCAAAGACGGGTTTATCGTTCCCCGTTGCGCAACGGGTGTGGCTGGTGGAGAAGTTGCCACTTCATGGAAACAAGAATAGTTGATTGCGCCTCGGGTTAAATTCAACTCCTCACTAATGGCGCAGGGTAGAGCTAATTCCATCGTGTTGCAAAAATAACCCTTTTTGAGACTCTTGGCAGGTTGACTACCAGAGACGGTTTGGGATCTTTTCCAGCGCTTACGGTCACTGCTTTCTTCTAGCACTTACAGTGATGAAACTGCCTACAACTGGATCTTGTGCAACATGTCTATGAACTAAGATTATTTTGTGAAGACTTTGCTTTTTACTTTAAATGCTTTGTCCGCGTCGAACGGCCTGTTTGCCCAAGAGCGAGGCTGGCGGCCGACAGTGGGACATAAGCAAACACCGATATGGCCAGGCGCTGCACCTGAGGCGCGATTCGGTCCGCCGCCAAACACGGAGACGGTGCCGGAGCCGGGAGAGGTGGACAATGTGTCGCGTCCCACGATGACGGCTTATCGGGCAAAGGGGGAAAACACCGGCGCGGCGGTGGTTGTCTTTCCTGGCGGCGGGTACTATGTTTTGGCGATCGATCTGGAAGGGACCGAGGTCTGCGACTGGTTGATTTCGAGGGGAATCACGTGCGTGCTATTGAAGTATCGGGTGCCGAATTCGGGCGTGCACGGCACGGGACCGGGCGGGCGAAGGCAGGTTAAGCCGAAAGCTCCGATGGCGCTCC
>JBBRJC010000320.1:0-5321 GCA_038220135.1 Bryobacterales bacterium
GCCTGGAAGAAAGCCAGGGACGTCTTCAAAAGTCAGGATCGGGATATTAAAGGCATCGCAAAAACGGACGAAGCGCGCGCCTTTTGTGGAGGTGTTGATATCGAGGCAGCCTGCAAGGAACGCCGGTTGATTGGCGACGATACCCACAGTTTGGCCGTCCATACGGGCGAAGCCGACCACGATATTTTGAGCGAAATGTTCATGCACCTCGAAGAAGTCACCATCGTCAGCAATGCGCGTGATGACGTCTTTAATGTCGTAGGGCATGTTCGATTCCGGGGGCACAATAGTATCAAGCGCGGCGTCCATGCGGGTGGGCGAATCGGTGGCGGCGCGGTGCGGCGAATCGTCGAGATTGTTCTGCGGCAGGAAGCTCATCAGACGGCGAATTTCCCTAAGACAATCGGCATCATCCTGGGAAAGAAAGTGGGCCACGCCACTTTTGGCATTGTGCGTCATTCCGCCACCCAACTCTTCTTTTGTGACGTCTTCATGGGTGACGGTTTTGATCACGTCAGGCCCGGTGACGAACATGTAGCTGGTTTGATCGACCATGAAAACGAAATCGGTGATGGCTGGGGAGTAGACGGCGCCGCCCGCGCAGGGGCCCATAATAGCGCTGATTTGCGGCACCACGCCGCTGGCCAAGGTGTTGCGCAGGAAGATGTCAGCATAGCCGCCGAGCGACACCACGCCTTCCTGAATGCGCGCGCCACCGGAATCGTTTAGGCCGATGATGGGTGCACCGTTCTTCATTGCAAGGTCCATCAACTTGCAAATTTTCTGGGCGTTGGTTTCTGAAAGCGAGCCTCCGAAGACGGTGAAGTCCTGAGCGAAGACGTAGGTGAGGCGACCGTGAATATCACCATAGCCGGTGATGAGGCCATCGCCATCAACCACTTGATCTTCCATACCGAAATCGCGGCAGCGGTGACGGACGAGTTTATCGAGTTCTTCGAAGGTGCCTTCGTCCAGAAGCAGCTCGATGCGCTCACGGGCAGAGAGCTTGCCTTCTTTGTGCTGGCGTTCGCGACGTTCTGTGCCACCGCCCTCTTCGGCGTTCTTGTGGCGGCGGCGAACTTCTTCCATGCGATTTAAGGACATCAATGGTCAGGGTAACATCTATGGTGTTGGGGAATGTCGTGGGGTTGGTTTGTAGCGCTCCAACACTTCCAGCCAATTGTGCAACAGGCTGCTGCACAATTGCCGATGAATCAACCAAACCTCTACTCCGCCGAATAGTATCCGGCTCTCGTTCGAAGTTTCGCCTTCGGGTGCCGCCGCTCCGCTTCGGGCGACAGGAACACGCGGATTTGGTGAAACTCTCCAGGCTTGGAAGCTGGTGCCGAATATTCCAAAGCATACCGCGACCGAATTCGCTCAAAGATACTGGCCAAAACTAATTCCACGCGATCCGGCGTAAACGCCTCTCCGCCGGTTTGCTCAGAAAGATTAAACACATTCGATGGCGAAAAGTCGGTATTGGCGTAACGGCTGGGAGCCGCATCGGGGCGCTTACCACGGCCCACAACAATAGCATTCAGCACACTATTGGACCCATGCAACTTCCGCAAAACCTGCTCATCATTCAGCTGATAGTTAAGCCCCAGGTTATCGGTGACAATCAGAATCGCCCGCCGTCCAGGCGTCGCACTAGCCGCCAGATAGTCGGCCGCCGCCACAATCGCGTGATTGATCAGCGTGCCAGAGCCCACGCTTTTATCATTCACCGCACTACTGATCTGCCGTGCCACCGAATCGAAGTCATCGGTAAGCTCCTGCTTCACACGTTGCGTTCGGCTGAACAGCATCACCGCCACCTTGTCACCGGGCTTCAAATTCGCCATCGCCTCGCGGCTGGTCCGCGCCATAGCATCGATAAATTTCGCCATGCTCCCGCTCACGTCCAGCAATAAAACCAGAGAGAGACCCTCCCGCTCTCGTCCGCAATGCGTTGTCGTTTGCTGATTATTTTCATCCAGAACGATGAAGTCTTTCTGCTCCAAACCGGTGAGCAGGCCGGCACCATCCTGCACCTGCACATCCACCCGCACCACGTTCGCTCCGCCCTTGAAAACTGGCAGTTCATCTTGCGCCCAGAGTGTACCTGCTACAACTAATAAGAAGATCGCCCGCATGCATTCTATTATCGTCGGCACAGCCGGACACATTGACCACGGCAAAACATCCCTGGTTCGCGCACTTACTGGAATTGATACAGACCGGCTTGAAGAAGAGAAGCGCCGGGGCATTTCCATTGAGCTTGGTTTTGCGCATTTGGCGCTTGATGGAGATACACGCATCGGTTTTGTTGACGTGCCCGGGCATGAGAAGTTTGTAAAAACTATGCTGGCTGGGGCGACGGGCATCGACCTGGTGCTGTTCATCGTTGCCGCTGACGAGTCGATCAAGCCGCAGACGCGCGAGCATTTCGACATCTGCCGGTTGCTAGCCGTGCCACACGGCATTGTTGTGATCACGAAGAAAGATGCCGTGGATGACGACATTGTTGAGCTGGTGAAGATGGAAGTGGAAGAGTTTGTAGCGGGTAGTTTTCTTGAAGGCGCACCAGTGGTCGGGGTGTCAGCTAAAACCGGCGATGGCATTGCAGAGCTGAAGCAAACGCTGCGCGAAGTGTCGGCCAAGATCAAGGCCAAAGAGTCGAAACGCTATTTCCGCTTGCCGATTGACCGCGTGTTTACAATGAAAGGTTTTGGCACCGTGGTGACCGGCACGGCCACTTCGGGCGCATTGACATTGGAGCAGGAAGTGGAGTTGCAGCCAAGTGGGGCGCGGCTGCGTGTGCGCGGCTTGCAGGTGCATGGCGAGACTGCCAAACGGGCCAGCGCCGGTCAACGTACGGCGGTGAATCTGGTGGGCGATGTGGAGCCCGAGCGCGGCCAGACGCTTATCGAAGCGGGCCGGTTGGTGGCGACGCGGCAGGTGGATTGCACTTTTCAACTGCTTAATGGCGTGAAGCCGCTGAAGCATCGCGCGCCAGTGCATTTTCACGCAGGTACGGCCGAGGCTACGGCAGAAGTGCGGCTATTTAGTGGCACCGTGCTGGAGCCTGGCTCAACCGCCACCGTGCGCTTTCACTTGAAGAAACCGATGATGCTGTTGCCCGGCGATCGCTTCATTGTCCGCATGTTTTCGCCTGTGGTGACCATTGGTGGTGGCCAGGTGATTGATATCGACGCACCCAAAAAGCCTTCGCCAGAACGGCTCGCGATTTTCGCCAATGGCACCGTGGCCCAGCGGTTATCGCAATTGGTGAAAGAGTCGGCAGTGGGCATTGGGCGGCCGGATTTGGTACATCGCACGGGGTTGCTGGTTTCTGAGATTGATGCGGCGCTTGAGGGCAAGCAGATCGTCAAAATTGGACAGTGGTTTGTGGATGCCGATTGGTTTGCCGCAGCGCGCAAGCGGCTGGAACAGCACTTGGCGAAATTCCATAAAGCGCATCCGTTGTTGCCGGGAATGCAGCGTGAAGAGTTGCGGTCGCGTGAGCTGCCGGGCGCGCCTGTCGCGGTGCTCGACGAATTATTGCGTACGGCGCGGACAGTGGTTAGCGAAGGGGAATTACTACGGCTGGCTTCGCACACTTTGCACCTGAAGCAGGATGAAGCCGAGGCGATTGCGAAAATTGAAGCAGCGTTTGAAACTACGGGTCTGGCTGTGCCATCCACCAATGAAGTGCTGGCGATGAGTGGCGTGGAACTGGCTCGGGCGAAGACGCTTTTGCAGTTATTGCTACGGCAACAGAAGCTGGTGAAGATTGGCGATGAGTTGGTGTTTCATCATACGGCGCTTGAGCAGTTGAAGCAGATTCTGGCCGCGCATAAGGGCGAGCGATTCCCGGTGGGCACGTTTAAAGATTGGACCGGCATTTCAAGGAAGTATGCGATTCCTTTGCTTGAATATTTGGATCGGCTGCGGATTACCAGGCGGGATGGGGATGCGCGGGAAGTCTTGTAAAGATGGCTGAACGCGCAAAAGGCCAGTTCCCTTTACGGGCCTGGCCTTTCCTGTACGTGCAAATCTTGTTGCGAGTTTAAGCTTACAGAGTTTTGAGAAAAGTCAACAGGTTGGTCTTTTCTTCTTTGCTCAACATTTCCTCGTACCCAGGCATGCCATTGCCGCCCTCGTTTACTTTCTTTTGGACACTCGCTTCGGTGACCTTCGTTTTGCCGTCGGCCAAAGTGGCCTTCTTGAACAGACCCTTCAAACCAGGTCCCATTTTCTTTTCATCGCTGTCGGCGTTGTGACAAACCGAGCATTGCTCAAATACTTCTTTACCCTTGGTGGCATCTGCTGCCTTCAAGGACATTCCACCGAGCAACAGTACGCCCATTGCCGTGCTAAAAAACTTCGAACGAATCATTAAGAAGCAGCCTCCTGAGGGTTTAAGTCCCTCAACTATCTTACAATTTTCACATGCGCCCCGTCATGATCCTATTTGCCAAGTCACCAGTGCCCGGCCGGGTGAAAACCCGACTGGCACAAACCATAGGACCGGAAGCAGCCGCCCAACTGCATACTGCATTCGTTGCCGACTGTTTGGTGCAAGCAAGCGAACTGGCCTGCTTGAGCCACATCGATATCGAATTGCATACCGATGTAGAAACAGACGCTTGGTCGTCGTTTGCGGTTACCAATTGCTTGCAGGCACCGGGCGACTTGGGGGTCCGGATGCTTTGGGCAATGCGCAATGCCCTGGCCGCAGGACGGCCGCAGGCAATGGTTACCGGCACCGACTCGCCAACGCTGCCACTAGCCTATGTGCAGCAATTACTCAACTTAGACGACGACGTTGCTCTTGGGCCCACCGAAGATGGCGGCTACTATGCGATCAGTTGCCGGCGCGTTGCTGACGAAATGTTTCGATCTGTGAACTGGTCTACCGCATCTGCTTTGAGTGACACAATGGCCAGTTGCGTGCTGGCAGGTTTAAGCGTGGGCCAAGGCTCGCGCTGGTACGATGTCGACGATTTCGCAGACTTAAAACGATTAACGGCCGAAGGCAATTTGCCTGAAAATACGGCCAGATTGATGGAGAAACTATATGGCGATCAAAGAAGGGGCTAAAGCTCCAAAGATTGAATTAATGGACGATGCGGGTAACCCGTTTGAGCTTTCCTCTTTACTGGGGAAATCGGTGGTACTTTTTTTCTACCCCAAGGCGAACACGTCGGGCTGTACGATAGAAGCTGCCGAATTTCGAGATGCGGAATCAACTTTTGAAAACAAGAACGCTGTGATTGTGGGTATATCTCCGGATAAGGCAATCGAACAGGTGAGCTTTAAGACAAAGTTGGGCC
>JBBRJC010000321.1:0-5319 GCA_038220135.1 Bryobacterales bacterium
GAAGAAAGAGGATATTGCCAATGGCTCATGTTCATCACTGAATGCACGGGCACGCCGGTTTGCTCAGAAGCCTTTCGGATTTCGTTTGCAGCGTCCATATCTTTCGCGGTGCCAGCTTCGATTGCTACAAAACCACAATCCTTGGCCAGTTGAAAGCGGTCCTTCACCGTCAACTTTGCCGGCAGCATGCTCAGCAAAACAGCTTTCATAATAGGCAGGCGGCCAGCGGCGGCGGCAGCTGGTGAGGCGGCAGCAAGGGCTAATCCTGAAGTGGCGGCTAGAAAATCTCGACGGTGCATGTTTATCCTCTTATGCCAATGATGATAGCGCAAGCCTCGTGCGAATTGGAGCTTGCTTGTATGAGGCAAGCTTTAACGTTGAGGATTTCAGGCTTGACCTGAACATTCTTTTCACATTTAATAACATTCACCACATCTTTCTTGAATAGGCTGGAACAAACGTGATAATATCGGCGTTTTCGACGAGATAGTTAAAGGGGTTGTCTATGTGGAAGATTAGTGTCGGTTTCTTAATCTTTAGCGGAATAATGATGGGCCAACAACGGCCGGACATGCACCACATACTTGGAGTGCAGCAGCCACTTACTGGCAGCAATGCACGCCCAGTGCGCGAAATCGCTCACGAGTATACGGTGAAGTCTGCGGCGCAGATCGGGCTGAACGCAACAGACATGAACAGCCTGTATATCGCCAAAGAGTACACAGACGATCACAACGGGGTAACGCACATTGTCTACAAGCAGCAATTTGGCGGACTGGAGGTGTACAACGCAGCCTGGGCGGTGAACCTCGATTCCGCTGGCCGCGTGTTGAATGCGGGTGGCGAATTGTACGGCATGCCGACGCTGGCCCCACCTTCCAGCTTGAATTCCCTTCGGGCTGTGCGTGCTGCAGTTACGGCCGTGAACTCGCGCATTGGTGCTGAATATCAGCCAACGTTGAGCCGCAAGATTGGTGCCACGCGTGGGCAGGTGAGTTTTTCCCGAGGCGAGTTGGGCGATGTTGTGGATGGGCACATGGTGTGGTTTGCAGTGCGTGGTGCTTTGCAACCAGCCTGGGTGTTTTTTGTTACTGATGAAGATGGCGTTTCCACTTATGCGTCGATTGTGGATGACCTTACTGGCTTGCCATTGCTCAAACAATCGATGACCTATTTCCAAAACCCCAATGTCAAGGGATTGGTTTATGAACGAGGCAGCCCAAATCCCTTGCCGCAGCCAGGAACGCTAGTGACGGAATCCCCTGCGCTTGTTGAGCGCACGTTACAGTCGTTCGCTGGCGATCCATTGGCTTCGCCAGTGGGATGGGTCACAGCGAATTCAACAAGAGGAAATAACGCGGTGGTGGGCGAAAATCTTTTAGGCATTGCGTTCCTGGAAACTCCCCAGATCACGACGGCAAAAGATGGGGATTTTAGCTTTCCTATATCTTTGGGTGCAGGTGCATTGCCAACGTCGGCATTCACCGATGCGGTGAATACAAACCTATTTTATTGGGTTAACCGCGCTCACGATCTGCACTACCTATCGGGATTCACTGAAGCTGCCGGGAATTTTCAATTGAATAATTTCGGACGCGGCGGCTCTGGCGGCGACCCACTCTACGCTTACACACATTATGGAACTCAAACGACTTCCCGCGCAGCTTTGCGTAACGCGGTTTTCACGTATAAGTCGCATGCCGATGGATCTCAACCAATGATCGCTATGTATTTGAGCCACACCGGAACCGGCGGATACTACACCGACGGCGCGCTGGACGCCAATGTGATCGTTCACGAATACACGCATGGCGTGAGCAACCGTCTGATGCCGAATGGCTATGGAACCTTTCAGGAAGGGGCAATGGGCGAAGCATGGAGCGACTTCTTCGGCCTGGAATATACGCTTGCCGAGGGAGCCCCAGTTGATGGCATCTATCCATCGGGCGAGTATTTTTATGGCGCGTGGGGTAAGGGCATCCGTACACGTCCGTACACCACGGATATGAAGCTTGATCCGTTAACTTACGCAGATTTGGGCAGTGTGATTTCGTTCCCGGAGGTGCATGCCGATGGCGAAATTTGGATGGCTGCACTATGGGATATTCGAGCCAATTTGATCAAACAATTTGGGGAACGCGAGGGGCGTCGCCGATCGCGTGTTCTGTTGTTGGATGGCATGAAATTCATGCCCCCTGCATCAACTATGATCGATGCACGGGACGCTATTCTGTTGGCCGATCGTGTGGACTATAAAGGGGCAAGCCAGGATCAACTTTGGACTGCTTTCGCCAAACGCGGAATGGGTGCCACCGCTTACTCATGGAACGGGACCAGCGTTCATATTGCGGCATCTTACGAGTTGCCATCAAACAAAGCCCGCATCGCTTTCTTTGAGCCAGAAACAACTGTGGGCGAAAGCCTGCGTGTACTGGTCAGCGACAATAACAACCCTGCATCGTCTGTTGACGTGCAGTTCACCAGCAGCACAGGCGACCTGGAGACGTTGCAGTTGAGGCGTGTTGGTTCTGTGTTTATCGGAAGCATTTCAACCAGCTCAAACATAGTCATCAAAGAGAATGGTGTGCTGAATCTGATCCCCGGCGATTTTGCCAGCGTTTACCATATCGACAACAACACCGGCAGCGGCAAGGCGGAACAAGTGAACACCACCATTCCGGTACGTCCTGCATATTTCGCCTCTTCGATTCCCGCAGGCTTTGATACGTCGGGAACGGAAACGTTTGTGCAAAGCGGCCAACGGGTGGAACTGCCATTTGAATTCCGCTTTTTTGAAAAAAGCTATCGCGGCGTCTACGTTGATCGCAATGGCTTGCTCTACTTTACGGACACTTTCCTCACTCCTTGTACTGACCTATTAGCGCTCCGCACCCTTCCAGCAATAGCTCCTTTCTGGATGCAGTTAAGCACCACAGGATTCGTGCAACCCCGGGAAGGGATCTACTACAGCAAACCAGATAAAAATTCCATTCGCTTTCGTTGGGCGGCCGAAACAGCAACGGCATTTGGAATTGGGACTCCGGTTAACTTCTCCACAACCTTGTTTGACGATGGCAGCATCACCTTCAACTACGGCACCGGGAACACAGACCTTGTAAACGCAATTGCGGTTGCCGGATGCAATGGTGCAGTCTCGGCGCCAGGCGGACCAACCGTAGGCTTGTCGCCCGGCCATGATACATACGCTTATGGCACTTTCATAAAGCAATCATGGACCAGCCCAACAGGTTTGCGATTTGAACCACCTTTCAATGCGTCCAGTATTCCAACGGTGATTCTGCAGTCCCCCAAAGAGGGCGATAAAGTGCAGGACACAATGACGGTCACCGGCGTTGCATACGACACGGAAACCTCTTTCTCTCGTGTTTATATATTGATCGATGGCGTGCAATTCGGGTCGGCAACAGCTTCGCTTAATCGTGCCGATTTCTGCGCGACGCAGAATGTTCGGGGCTGCCCCTTCGTCGGGTTTTCGCTGTTGGTGAATACGAGCGCATTGGCACCGGGTCAACACACGCTGCAGCTTCGCGGCGTAAATGCGCGCGGCACTTTTGTGGACTCACCAGAATTGCCGATTACATTTACAGTTGAAGCTGGCCAGGGACGTATGCCCTTTGGCAAATTGGAATTGCCATTACCCGATGCAGAAGTTTCAGGCACGCTGACAGTTCGTGGATATGCGGCCATTCATGATTTGCGCGTTTTGAGCGTCGATACGCTAATTGACGGTGTGACATTTGGTCCAACAACCTATGGATTGACCCGCACTGATATTTGTACCACGCTGAAACCGGTGCCACTGAATTGCCCGGGAATCGGATTCCAGGTGATCATCAATACACGCACTGGTGTTCCCCCGATTCAAGATGGCGAACACACACTGCAAATCCGGGTACGTGATGAGGCTGGCCGCTTCTTCATTCTCCCCGATGCTACTGTGAAGTTCAGGGTAAATAATGGTGGCTATCAACCGACGGCCGGTGCAATCACCTCAATCAAGAATGGCGATACGCTAAAAGGAACTGTAACTATTGCGGGATACGCCTATTCGCCCACGTCTAGAATCATAGCGGTTAGTGTGGTTTACGACGGTCGCTTCGGGGATGTAGCGCGGTATGGCGTCGCCAGCCCTGAAGTGTGCGCAACTCTTCCCGATGTCACAGCATGTCCGAACATCGGTTGGACGTTTGAACTGGATACACGAAGGTTGGCCAATGGCAATCATCTGATCACCGTATCCACGTTGGACTCGAATGGTGTGACATTAACGCTACCAACGCCAGCACAGGGAGCACTCAACGTGAATGTACAGAATTAGGACAGCTTTCATTTTTTGAACCTGTTCAAGTTTTCTCTTGACACCACTTGGTCTTCGACGTAATCTGTTATTGAACACGTTCAAGTTGAACGTGTTCAATAACAGGAGAATAACATGTTCATTGAAGGGACCTATCTCGCCTACCTGTTGGTAAGCGTGACTGTTACAATTTGGGTGGCACGCACGCTGCAATTACGCGGCGCTGCATTTCTGGTTGATGCGTTTGCTGGCAACAAGGATCTGGCTGAATCCGTTAACCACCTGCTGGTGGTCGGCTTCTATTTAATCAATGTGGGATACGTCACATTCACCCTGCGCTCTTACGCCACGGTGGATTCACTGCGCGGAGCGATTGAACTTTTTGCTGACAAGCTTGGCTTGGTTTTGCTGGTACTGGGCGGAATGCACTTTTTCAACATCTACGTCTTTTCACGCTTCCGCAAACAGGCAATCAACCGCATCACTTATCCTGTAACGCCAGATCAGGTACTGCCGGCCGGAACATTTCCGCAGCATGGAGTTTAGGTGATGCTTTATCTTCTTTACGACGACCATTGCGGGTTGTGTTGCCAATTGAAGCAATGGTTGATGAAGCAGAAATTGGCGGTCCCGCTGTGCTTGGTGCGCTGGGATTCCGATCAGGCACGGCAAATGTTCCCTACGATTGTCACTTCCCGAACGGCGGCTGAACTGACGGTGATCAGCAATGCCGGCGAGGTGTGGCTCAATGAAAAGGCGTGGTTGATGGTGTTCCATGCCTTGGTTCGTTATCAGACTATTGCGCGCAAATTGGCTACACCTGCCCTGCTGCCGTTCGCCCGGCAGGCATTTCTTACGCTCTCCCACAATCGTCACATCCTTTCCAGTTGGTTAAGATTGTCGAGTGAGCCGGCAGTGGCGGAACGCCTTAAGCGGATCAAAGTGCCGGGATGTGAGTTACCTTTAGAAGCGCAAAGGGTCCGGCGGCAGGCCTCCAAATA
>JBBRJC010000322.1:0-5313 GCA_038220135.1 Bryobacterales bacterium
TTGTCGCTGAAGCTCCTGGCTTTAAGAAGTTCGTTGCTCGCGGCAACCCTGTCACTATTGGCCAGCCAACCACGGTCAATATTCGCCTTGAAATTGGCGGCGTTGCGGAACAAATCACTGTCGATGGTTCCTACGAAGCTGTTCAAACTTCCACTTCCGGAAACTTCGGAAACCTCGTCTCGCAGAAGGCTATTGCTGATTTGCCGATCGTTGGCACGCGCGGACGTAATCCGTTGAACCTCGTATTTATGCAGCCTGGCGTTGTCAGCGGTTCAAACACCGGTGGTGGTAGCCATGTCCACGGTGCGCGTGACCGCGCATGGAACTACACCCTCGACGGCATCGACGTGAACGATTCCAGCCAGGGTGGTTCAGAAACTACATCATTCCGCATCAACCCCGACATGCTTGGCGAATTCCGTTTGCTGACTGGCAACAACACTGCGGAAAACGGACGCAACTCCGGCGGACAAGTGGCGATGGTGACCAAGTCCGGCAGCAACGATTTCCACGGCAACGGCTTTTGGTTCTATCGTACTCCACGTTTGAACGCCGCCGAATTCCAGAACAACCTCGACAATTTGGGTAAGGCACAATTGCAGCAGCATATTTTTGGCGGCGGAATCGGCGGGCCAATCAAGAAGAACAGGACATTTTTCTTCTTTGAAATTCAGGCTTTGCGCGCTCGCAGCAGCGCCACAACGGCACGTACAGTTTATACGCAATCCGCGCGCGACGGAATTTTACGGTACAACAAAGGTGGCCGCAATTTCCCGGCAGGCGTTGCCAACGCCTCAGTTGATGCTTCGGGCAATCCAGTTGCCGGACTCAGCATCGGCACCTACAATGTTGCCACTTCCGATCCAGGCCGCCTGGGTCTTGATCCAACGGTTGCTGGTTTGTTGAAGAGTACCCCGTTGCCCAATAACTTTAACGTCGGAGACGGCCTGAACACGGCCGGCTACAATTTTTCCGCGCAAGCTTCGGAACGGCAGCACGATCAAACATTGAAAATCGACCATACCATCAACAACAAAAACACAATTTTCGGTCGGTATGCCTGGGGCCGTGACAATAGCCTTTGCGACATCGTTAATGGTGGCCAGCCAATCTTCCCCGGCGGAGTTTGCCAGGTAAATACATTGCGTGGACCACGTAACTTTGCCCTCAATTGGCGCTACACCCCGAACGCCCACATGACCAATGAATTCGTTGTGGGACAGAACCGCTACGATCCAATTTTTGGCCAGCCGGCATCGCTTGAAAAGATATCGCTCAACGGGCCAGTGGACACCACCGCCCAATACCAATTCGGAAACCAACGCGTTGTCAGCACTTGGCAGGTTGTAGATAACTTCTCCTACAATCGCGGAACACACAGCTTCAAAACGGGCTTCAATTTACGCCGCGTGCGTGAAGAAGATCAGCGCGGATCAGTTGCCGGTTTGAATGCTGGTGAGGAAGTTAATTTCTCGGCAGGAATCAATACGGTTGACCCCGCTACCTTTGGACTCCCCGCTGATTTGCAGGTTGCCAACGATCGCCCCGCATTCCAGAGCAACATCAATTTCCTGCTCGGCCGTGTTGGGCAGGTGCAGCGCGGTTTTGTTGGTAAAGACGACCAGTGGACCAAGAGCACTTTCCAATTTGACACTCGCTATCCTGAGTACGAATTCTATGGACAGGACTCATGGAAGCTTCGGCCAAACCTTACGATTGACCTTGGTCTGCGTTGGGAAATTCGCGTTGCTCCCAATACTCCTACCAATAACCTGAAGATCCCCAACCAAGCCGTTGTGGCTGGTGGCACACCAAGCAACACCGTGCAGTGGGTTCCCGGCAAATTGTTCAAAAACCAGTTTGGTAATTTCGGACCGTCGCTGGGATTCGCGTGGGATCCGTTCAAAGATGGCAAGACGTCCATTCGTGGCAACTATCGCATTGCCTACGATCGCATCAATATGTTCGTAGTCGCTTCCACCATTTTGCCGAATCTTCCTGGTGGTGCTTTTGCTGCCATCAACACAGATTTCGGCCAGTCTGGTGGGCGGTTGCGCAACTTGCCCGACCTCAATCCACCCACGGTAAAGCCCAGCACTTTGAGTCAACCGGCTGCTTACAGCTCTGGTGTCAATACTGTCATCGATCCGAATTTGAAGACCCCGCGCACACACCAGTGGGCGTTCAATATTCAACGGGAAGTTGCGAAAAACACGGTGTTTGACGTGGCCTACATTGGCCGTCGTGCTTATCACTTGTTGGGTGCTTATAACGTCAATCAGGCCCAAATCTATAGCAACGGATTCCTTGAAGCATTCAAGGTGGTTAAAGCTGGTGGAGATTCTCCGTTGATGAACAATCTTCTGAAAGCTGATACGCGCTTGAATCCGGGTGAATCAGGCTCAGCTATGGTCCGCCGCCTGTTCCTGCCAAATTTGAACCTGAATTCGGTTGGTGCTTTAGCTGTTGCCGTTGGGACCCGTTTGCAGAACGGCCAATCGGTGACGGCTCTTGGTGGAAACTCGCCCTACGCTTTGTTCGCCTACCCACAATTTCTGGGTGGTTTGAACGTTCTGGATTCGAATGATTTCTCAACCTACCATGCGCTGGAAGTGCAGATTGAACGCCGTTTGCGCAACGGTATTTCAGCCCACCTCAGCTACACCTGGGCGAAGTCGCTGGATACCCGGTCATTCGATCCAACATTGACCGTAGTCGGCACTGGCAACGCTGCAACCGCTGCCAGCACGCCGTTCGACATCAACAACCGCCGCCTGAATTACGCACCTTCTGACTTCGACCGCCGTCATGCTCTGCAATCCAACTGGGTTGTGGAATTGCCGTTCGGTAAAGGCAAGCACTTCCTGGGTACCGCGAATGGTTTGACCGAGCGCATTCTTGGTGGCTGGGAAGTTACAGGGCTTGCCCGCGTAACCAGTGGCCGTCCGTTTACCGTTTTTGCCGGAGCCAATACGGTCAGCAACGTCAATCAATCTACGGCAAATTGCACTGGCTGCGGACGTGGCGACGGTACGCCGTTTCTTGACGCAGGTACCGGCTTTATTTGGTACTTCGATCAGGCACAGCGGGCACGACTTTCAGCGCCGGGCGCAGGCGAGATGGGAACACTGGGCCGCAACTTCTTTGTTGGGCCACATTACTTCCAACTGGATGCTTCCATGCTGAAGCGCGTTCCCCTGAACGAACAAGTGAAGCTGGAATTTCGCGCCGATGCTACGAACTTGAGCAATTCAACCATGTTCGGAGCGCCGACCACCGATATCACCAGCGCATCATTCGGACGTATTCGCAATGCCGTAACCAGCGGATCGCGAAAGATTCAGATGGGGATGAAAATCCACTTCTAGGCTAAAGTTGCTTGCAGTTCTGAAAAAGGGGCTCCTTCGGGAGGCCCTTTTTTCGTAGTGCAGGATAACCAGGACTATACTAGAAATTACATGGCAACAATCTATGACGTAGCGGCAAAAGCTGGTGTGTCTACATACACAGTTTCGGCGGTGATTAACCGTTCAGCCTACGTCAGCCCGGAGCTTACTGCGAGGGTGGAGCAGGCTGTGACGGAGCTAGACTATACAATCAACCACCTCGCACGAAGTTTGCAAACCCGGCAGACAATGACGGTTGGCATGTTGATGCCCGACATTGATAATCCTTTTTATGCGAAAACAGTGCGTGGGGCCGAAGATAAACTGCGCGAGGCTGGCTATAGCCTTCTGCTTGGAAATACCAATAATTCAATCGACGAGCAGACACGGTATTTGAAGTTGTTCCGGGCTCGTCAGATCGATGGCATTATTCTGGTTATGGCCGCCGGTGATCAAACTGAAGTGGATCGGGCCGTAAGATCAGGCAAGCCAATTGTATTCGCCGCCCGACGGCCCGCCATGGATGCAGATTCCGTTACCGCAGACAACGTCGGTGGCGCTGCAATGGCTGTTGAACACCTGATAAAAAAGGGCCATAAACACATTGCTATTGTTACCGGTAACAAAGATACAAGCACTGGGAATGATCGCATTACAGGTTGGCAGCAGGTGTTAACCGTCCATGGTCTGCAAGCTCCCCGAGAATATATTGTGGAATGCGATTGGACCACACAGACTGCTTTCCAAGTCACAAAGAAGTTTCTACTTTCTGCTGATCCCAGGCCTACAGCTTTTTTTGTCGCAAACCTGCTGATGATGATTGGCGTTGTACGAGCCATAGCCGAAGCAGGGTTACAGTGTCCGCAAGATATTGAGATTGCCAGTTGCGATGATGCCGAATGGCTGGAGGTTTTCCATCCACCCATCACAACCATCGCTCAGCCTGCGTATGAAATCGGCTTCGAGGCGGCAGCCTTGCTGCTGAAGCGTATGAAGAATCCGAAACAGGAATTTACGCAAACCATCCTGAAGCCCGTTCTTCACGTCCGCCAATAAAGGCTAAACTAGTCTTGAACCTCGGCGCCCCAATCGTTGCGCACCGGTCCTTCCCAGGCGTCCCCATTCGCCCTCGCCGCCCAAGTTCCCATTGTGCCGCCAGTTTCCCTGCGATCCCCGGCTGCGCCTTGGCAAGATCATGCTGCTCGGTGCGGTCGGCGTCCATGTCATATAGTTCCCATTCGCCTTTATACTTCATCACCAGCTTCCACTTGCCGGCACGTACTCCGCGGTTCCCCTCGTGGAAATAGAAAATCGGATCGCGCCGCGTCCAGCCCTTCCCGTTGAAAGCGGGCGCCAAGCTTACGCCATCCGCAGCAGTAATCTTCGCCCCATTACGCGTGGCTGGATACTTCGCTTGGATAACCTGCAGCACCGTCGGCATGATATCCACCAGATGGCCGGGCTGATTGACAAATTTACCGTGCAGCGAGCCCGCAATGCCCTTCGGCCAATGCGCGATTAGTGGCGTAGCCACGCCCCCTTCGTGAGTGAAGTGCTTGAAGCGGCGGAAAGGCGTGTTGTTCAACGTTGCCCAATTCATACCCAAGTGCACGAAAGAAGTCACAGTTCCCATCGGCCCGCCTTCCATGTTTTCGTTCGGTCCAGATTCGGTGTCCCCGTTATCGGACATAAAAAGAATCAGCGTGTTGATTTCTTACGGTAAAAAGAAGGGCGAGTTTGTCGCTCACCCTTCTTAGACGGTATCAGGTTAGGGCATCAATTCCGCAGTCATTACTGCACCATTGGCGGAAGGCAAAACGAACGACATCTTCACCGGCTTATGGGAATCTTTGGACACCCAAAGCGTACCTTTTTCAGCCCCGCCATCGGCGGAACCAAACTCCGCCTTGTAGCAGTCGAAGGTGCC
>JBBRJC010000323.1:0-5299 GCA_038220135.1 Bryobacterales bacterium
GTCCACAGTACTGCTGCTACCACTCCCCCGTAGATTCAGTAAGTTACAGGTCGAATGCGTCGCCGCGACTAGGGATATCTACTTTGATATTGAAATTTGATTCGATAACATATTTTAGGGCATGCTGCTGCATGGGCTCGCCGTGAACCAGAAAAATGCGCTTCAGCCTTTCGGTAACGATTGGCCTCATCCAGTTAATGAGCTCGCCCTGATCGGCATGGCCGGATAATTCGTCGATTTTTTCCACTTCGGCCCGAACCCGGTGCGGTTCGCCGAAAATGTTCACTTCGCGGTCGCCGTCAATAATCTTGCGGCCCAACGTGTTCACCGCTGCAAACCCGGTCATCAGCACTGTGTTGCGAGCGTCACCGATACCGTTTTTCAAGTGATGCAGCACTCGACCGCCTTCGCACATTCCGCTGGCGGCAATCACCACATAGGGACCACGCAGATCGTTCAGTGCCTTCGATTCTTCCACGTCGCGGATGTAGCGCAGACGGCCGAAGCCGAAGGGATCTTCGTGCTTGAACTTTTCGCGAATCTCCGAGTCATAACACTCCTCGTGCTTGCGGAAAACTTCGGTCACATTCACGGTGAGGGGGCTATCGACGAAAATCGGAATCGATGGGATGCGCTGTTGTTGAACCAGTTCGTGAATCAGAACCACCAACTGCTGTGCGCGGCCGACGGCGAAGGCGGGGACAATGATCCTGCCTCCACGACCGGCTGTACGATTAATGATGTCGGCCAGTTTGTCCTTCACATCGCCTGTGTCTTTATGGAAGCGATCGCCATAAGTGCTTTCCATGATCAGAAAATCAGCAGCTGGCATCTTTTCGGGATCATTAATAATTGGCAGGCCCTTGCGGCCAACGTCACCAGAGAAGATCAACTTCTTGTCGCCGATGTCCAACATCATTGCGGTTGACCCGAGCATGTGGCCAGCCTCAAAGGATGTATATTTCACACCGGGGGCCACTTCGGTTGGCGTGTGCAGCGGCACCTGACTGAATAAGGCCATGGTGGCTTTGGCGTTTTCCACCGTGTACAGCGGCTGCACTTGTTCGCCGCCAATATCGTCCATCTCAATTCTCTTCCGGCGTGCCATGCGCTTATTGAAAAAAGCCGCATCTTTTTCCTGAAGAAATGCCGAATCTTGAAGCATCGCTTCGCACAGATCGACAGTTGCAGGCGTGGTGAAAATCGGTCCGCGAAAACCGCTTTTGTAAAGGTTTGGCAAATTGCCGCTGTGGTCAATATGCGCGTGCGATAAAAGCACGGCATCTACGCTATTTCCAGGCCAGGGAAAGTTACGATTGCGCTCGTTCGCCTCCGCTCGACGGCCCTGATATAACCCGCAATCGAGCAACAATCGTCGCCCACCGGTTTCCAGTTCATGCATGGAACCTGTAACCGTTTGTGCAGCACCACGGAAAGTGATCTTCATGCTTATAGTGTAGTGCTATCATGACGAGTAATCATGGTGAACAGAAGAGAATTTGGCCAAATCCTGGCCGGAGGCCTTATAGCCTCAAGCAGCTTTGCTGCAAAGATCGACTCAAAAGTAAACGGCGTATGGATTGGGGCGCAATCCTATAGCTTTCGTGACCGCGATTTTGACAAGTGCCTGGAAGGCATGAAGGAAGTGGGCCTTGGGGTGATGGAAATGTATTCCGGCCACGCGGAGCCTACCGGATTGAAGCGCGAAGAACTTCGCAAATGGAGACTGGAAACTCCACTGTCTCACTTTGAAGGTTTGCGCAAGAAAGCCGATGCTGCCGGGGTCACGATCTACGCTTACAACTATAGCTTCCGCGACGATTTTACTGATCCGGAAATGGCTCGTGGTTTCGAAATGGCGAAGGCATTGGGATGCAAAATTATTACTGCATCGTCAAACGTGAGCACGGCCAAGCGCATCGATGCATTTGCCAAGAAGGCAAAGATCAAGGTTGGCATGCATAACCACTCACGCATCGCCAAAAATGAATACGCAACGGCTGAAGACTTTGCTGAAGCGATGAACGGGACATCGGAATATATCTGCATCAACCTCGACATCGGTCACTTTACAGCAGCCAATTTCGACGCGGTAGATTACCTTACCAAGCATCATGACCGGATTGTGACATTGCACATCAAGGATCGTAAGAAGAACCAGGGCGCCAACGTTGCATTCGGTGAAGGGGACACGCCGATCAAGCCCGTGCTGCAGTTGTTGAAGACGAAGAAGTGGAAAATTCCGGCCAACATCGAATACGAATATAAAGGTGCGGATACGGTTGCTGAAATGAAGAAGTGCGCCGATTATTGTAAGAAGGCGGCCGCCTAACAACCGTGAATTTTTCCCGTCGCCGTTTGCTCACCTGGGGTTTACCCGCGCTTGCCAGTAGTGCCGGATATGTGCGGTTTGTGGAACCGGGTTGGCTTGCGCAGACTCAGAAGCAAGTTAAAATACGCGGGCGCCTTCCGGGGCGTCCGCTACGGATCCTCCACCTTTCCGATCTGCATGCCTCTGCTGCTGTTCCCCTTTCCTTCATTCGCCAGTCGTTCGAATTAGGTGCCATGGCAAAGCCCGATATCATTTGCCTGACTGGTGATTTTGTTACCACCAATGAAGACTTCGACGATCAACTTTACCGCCAACACCTTTCCTGGCTCGCCTCTGTTGCTCCAACTTTTGCCGTGTTGGGGAACCACGATGGTGGAGCCTGGGCGGCTGCACTCGGGGTGCCGAATACTCGAATGGTTGCGGGCTTGTTGAATAAATCGGGCATTGAAGTTTTGCACAACCGATCGATGGATATTGCAGTTGCCGGCTCCTTGGTGCGGCTGATTGGCATTGGTGACTATTGGTCCCGGCAAGCCGATGGGGCAACCGCTTATTCAACTATTCCCAACACTCCTGTTGACTTGACGCTGGCGTTGAATCATAACCCGGATGCGAAAGTTGAATTCTACAATCGCCCATGGGATTTGATGCTTTGCGGCCACACCCATGGGGGGCAAGTCCGCATCCCATTGTATGGCCCGCCGATTGTTCCAATTGCTGATAAGCGGTACACCGCAGGGTTGGTGCCTTACCAACAGGGGATGGTTCACATTACAAGAGGCGTGGGTAATGTGGATGGCGTGCGTTTCAATTGCCGGCCGGAAGTGAGTACGTTGGTGGTGGCGTGATCGCCCGGCGATATTTGATTGGGGCAACTTTAGCTGCTCTGGTCGCTGCCACCGGTGTTTGGTGGCAGGCGAAGCGAGCAGTGGAAACTGCTACAGAGCAAGTAATTCGGGAAGACGAAATACGCTTCACTTTGTCGCATTGGACCCCGGCTACAGCGGCGGGGTTTGAGCCTATCTCCTTTTCCACTTCGTTCGTTGACGCCCTTACGTTCAAGGGTAAAGTCTACATCGCCTCAACAAACGCGCTGCTGGAATATTCTGAAGCAGGCGAACTGCAGCGGACATTTCGTTGCGGTCTTGAATTGCCGTCTGCGCCTTTGACGGCGTTGGCCGCCGGAGAGTTGTTGGGTATCGCGACAGACGGTGAAGGCCTGCTGCTATTTGACGGACAGGGTTTTGAACAGTTTCGTCCCACGCTGGCGTCGCAACGATCCTTCACTTCGGTGATATGGACTGGCATGGCGGGTTGGTTGATTGGAACGAAGCAGGATGGCGTTTTTCGATTTGATGGGCACGCTGTGGAATGGCTGCATGCGAATCTGCACGATGCAAAAGTTACCGTGCTTCAGGGCGAACCGGCCAACCTTTGGATTGGTACGCGCGACAAGGGCGTTGCCCATTTTGCTGCCGGACAACTAACCTGGTTTACAGAAGCCGATGGCATGCCCGATTCTCACGTGCTCTCTTTAGCCGCAAGCGCTGATGCTGTTTTTGCGGGTACGCCAAGCGGTGTGGCTCAATTTCGCGAAGGCAAGTTTGGTCGCGTTATAGCTCCCGGATTTTTTGCCACGGCGCTGGCCGCGCATGTTTGGGGACTCTATGTTGGAACGCTTGAAGAAGGTGTGATGGATGTGCCTGCCAGCGGCCGTCCCAATCAAATTACTGCTGATGGCGCGGTCCGGAGATTTTTACAGATTGGCGACAAATGGTTTGCGGTCTCTCGAAATGGCTTTTATTCTTTGGCCAAAGGTAAGTCTGAAAGGCTGATTGACGGGAAGGGCGCACTGCTGGCAGACGGCAATATTTCAGCCTTGCAGTTCGATTCCAGCGGCCGACTTTGGGTCGGCTATTTCGACAAGGGGCTGGACATTGTTGGGGCGGATTTACTGACGGCCGTGCATGTAGAAGACAGCACGGTGTTTTGCGTCAATCGGATTTTGGATGAACCCGCCCGCCAAAGCACTACCGTGGCTACAGCCAACGGTTTGGTTTATTTCGATTCTACCGGCCATCCGCGCCAAACCTTAACCAAGCGCGATGGCTTGATTGCTACCCATGTAACTGACGTTGTTCGCACTGCCGACGGGCTGGCGGTGGGGACACCGGCAGGCGTAACGTTTTTGGGAACAGGCGGCCCGCACAGCCTTTACGCGTTTCATGGTTTGGTGAATAACCACGTGTATTCGCTTTCAGCCGGTGACGGAAAGCTGCTGGTTGGCACGCTGGGTGGTTTGTCGATTCTGGAAAAAGAGACGGTACGCGCCAGTTTTACTACTGCCAATTCGGGATTGAAACATAACTGGATTACGGCTATTGCATCTTTGGGAAATCAGCATTACATTGGCAGTTATGGTGGAGGTGTTGTTCGATTGGATTCAAGCCTGACGATCAACACCTTTCCGGACATGCCCAAAGAGATTATTATCAACCCCAACGCCATGACGCACACCCCCACCGCAGTGTATGCCGGAACGCTGGGCCATGGTTTGGGAGTGTTCAATCTTCGCACTGGCCGGTGGCGCTGGGTTGAAACCGGCTTGCCATCGAAGAATGTTACTGCGCTAACCACGCACGGCGATTCCATTTATATAGGCACCGAAAATGGATTAGTAAGAGTGCCCGAAAAGAACCTGGAGTTTTAGATGCGCGTCATTTTCGCGTTGTTGCTTGCACTGCCCATTTGGGCTGACGTTGGAGTGCTGATCCCATCGGATAAGCAAAGCCCTGATCCGACCATTCTCTCGATAGAAGAAACGGCGATTGATATTGATATCGACCAGAATAACGTGCGTGTGCTGATTCGCCAGATCTTTCGCAATCGAACCAATCGCCCGCTGGAAGGGAACTATAGTTTTGCGCTGCCCGGCTCTGCAATTGTGAGCGACTTTGCGGTGTGGGA
>JBBRJC010000324.1:0-5297 GCA_038220135.1 Bryobacterales bacterium
TGCGTATGGCTGTTTCTATCCGATGGTGGAATTCCTGGGGATGCTTGGGCTGGCGGCGGTGCTTGCCTGGGGTGGCTATCAAGTTTCAGAACGCCAACTGAGCTTGGGTGTGCTGGTGGCGTTCTTCCAATATGGCATGCGCTTTTTCAGGCCAATTCAGGATCTGAGCGAGAAATACAACATTTTGCAAGGGGCCATGGCTGCCAGCGAGCGGGTATTCCAATTGTTAGATACGCCGGTTGTGATTGTTGCGCCGGCAGTACCTAAGCCAGTGCCAAATGGCGCGATTGAGTTTGATCATGTGTGGTTTGCATACGCAGATGAAAACTGGATTTTGAAGGATCTTAGCTTCAGCATTGTGCAGGGCGAATCGATCGCGATTGTCGGTCATACGGGGGCTGGCAAGACTACGATTATTCAACTGCTGCTGCGTTTTTACGATGTGCAGAAAGGGGCGATTCGTATTGGTGGAATCGACATCCGTGATTTTGCACCGCAAGACTTGCGCCGCTATTTTGGAGTTGTTCTGCAAGACCCTTATTTGTTCACGGGGACGATAGGCGAGAATATCCGTCTGGGCACGCCGCAGATTACGGATCAGAATGTAGTGGAAGCGGCGGGGCGGGTGAACCTGCGTGCGTTTGTGGAAAGCCTGCCGCACAAATTTGACGAGCCGGTGATTGAACGCGGTGCAAGTCTTTCAACGGGTCAGAAGCAACTAATCGGCTTTGCGCGGGCTTTGGCGCACAACCCCCGTTTTCTGATATTGGATGAAGCTACATCTAGCGTTGATACCGAGACAGAGTTAAAAATACGGGACGCTTTGGCAACGCTGGTTGAAGGCCGGACGTCAATTCTCATAGCGCATCGTTTGTCGACTGTGGAACGGGCGGACCGTATTTTTGTAATGCATCGTGGAACACTCAGAGAATCGGGTTCGCATCAGCAATTGTTGGCTGAGCGTGGCATTTATTGGAAGCTTTTCCGGCTGCAATACAAAGATCAGGCGGCGATTCAATGATGCGGTGTATTGCCGGATTTGTATTGCTGGTTGCCGTTGCCTGGGGGCAAAATGACGAGCGCCGAAAGCAGAATCCGGAACTGTTCCAACTGGCGGAACGTGCACAAACGGTTTCGGCGGAATTCGCGTCTTCAACACTGTTGCGGGTGGCAGCTTCTTCCAAAATGACAGATATGGTTTGGAAGAAAGATTTGATTAACGAGGCGTTTCGCTTTGCCGGTATGGCTCGTAATCCGATTCGCAAAAAGATCATGAGTAACGGCATGAATCAGGGCAATCTTGCGGGCATGATGAGCATGGCGTATGCGCAAAAGCTGGACCGGCTTTCTTTGGAAAGTCAGGCAGTGATGCAAATGTTGGCGGTTGATCCAAAGCGTGCGCGGGAAATGTTTTTCAGAATTCAGTTGCCGCGCGTGGCACCGTTAACTTGTTCTGATGCGCTGTTGGATGATCCCTCAGACTATTACGAAGCGCTGGCGTTGGTTTCGGCTGGTGCATTTGGAAATACACTTCGTGAGCGCGATGCGCAACTGGATTGGCTGAACGCCAGCATCCAACGCATTACTTCACCCGTTGAAATTCCGCTGATGGGGAATGCGCTGCTGCGCGCCGGAGTAACGGCTGAACAGTTGGCAGTGCTGCATACTACATTTGCCGGGGCGCTGGATCGCATTCGCGGCGATGACCGAGCGTTCAGCTCTTCTTTGGGAAGTATAGATACGGTGATTGGTAAATTGCCTTCGAATACATTGCTGGTTTCGTATCGGGCGTTCCTGGTGAGCCATCTTACAGCGCCGCGATGTGGTGAGAGTTCGATGATGGTGGATGAGGTGGAGAACGTGGTAAGCCGCTTCAATAGCCAATACGCGAATGGTAATAATCCGAGCCTTGCTGTGCTAAATAGAATGGAATTAAAACCGTCGGTGGTGGGTGATTCGGCGAAACTGGAACTTCTTTTTGATAAGCCGGAGTTTCAATCGATCCACAACCAATTTATGAAATTGTTTCTTGGTACTGGCAACACTGTATTGACGGATGAGCAGAAGTACACGCCTGAATGGAAAGAGCGATTTCAGGATTATAATACGGCGATTCTGGAGATGAAGCCGGCAACGGGGGAGAGTGAGGCAACGTTTTTTCATCGCAAGGGGCAGGCGTTGGCTGCAGCGCTAACGGTGGTGCCTGCGGGGCCTGAGCGCGATAAGGCGGTGATGCAGTACATTTCTTTCCTGCAAAATTCGAACATGCAGCAGGAGAATTTTCTGGTGTGGTTTGATCAAGTGGTGCGGCTGGCGGAGTCTACGCGTTCGTTGCGTGCGGCAGAACATTTGAAGTTTTTGGATGTGCTGGAGGCTACCGGGCATCCTGTGTTGGCTTTGTATGCTTTAAGGGAGCGGACTTTGGGATCGCGGCCGCAGTGGGCGAACTAGCGGGGTCCAGCCTGTCAATGATCGTAATCCTTGCCAGACCTGCTAACCTTGCCTAATATGCAACGCAGAACCCTTCTTGCTGCAGCAGTTGCTGCGCTATCGGCTAATGCACAAAAGCCCACCCCTGCACTGATTAAACCACGTGTCCTGCACGCAGGTGATGTGGTGGGTTTGATCACCCCTTCCACTTATGTCTCCGACCCCGATGCACTCGCCACGGCGGTTCGTACCATGGAGTTTTTTGGTCTGAAACCGAAGTGGGGCAAGAATGTAAAAAAGAAGAATGGCTACCTGGGTGGGTCTATTGAAGAGCGTGTTAGCGATCTGCACGAGATGTTTTCAGACCCTGCTATTAAGGCCATTGTCTGCATTCGTGGTGGATATGGGTCGGCTCAATTGCTGCCTGCCATCGACTTTGATTTGATTCGGAAGAATCCCAAAATCTTCATCGGTTATAGCGATATTACTGCCTTGCATCTTGCTATTCAAAAGAAAGCGGGCCTAGTTACTTTTCATGGCCCCGTGGCGCTTTCCGGGTTCTCCAGTTTTACGCAGAAGTATTATAGGAAAGCATTGTTTGAAGCGGCACCGATTGGCTTGATCACGAATCCCACGGAATCGAATCCGCTTCGGCCTCAGCATACTACTCGTACTGTTCGCCCGGGCATCGCTCGCGGTCCGTTGATTGGTGGGAATCTTACGCTTATTTCGACGACTATGGGTACGCCGTATGAAATCGAAACAGCCGGGCGGATTTTGTTTATTGAAGACGTTGGAGAAGAACCTTATAGCATGGACCGCATGTTGACCCAATTGCGGTTGGCGGGCAAGCTTGATGCGGCTGCCGGCATAATTGTTGGCGAGTGTTCCGGATGCCGTCCGCGTAAGTTTGAAGCTGGGTTTGAAAATACTCTTACGCTTGGTGAAGCGGTGGATGAAATTCTGGGCAAGCTCAAGATCCCGGTTTTGGCAGGGCTTACCTTTGGCCACACCGACGATCAAGTGACGCTGCCAGAAGGGGTGATGGCGCGCCTGGATGCCGATAAGGGAACACTCACTATTGAAGAGGCGGCGACCATCGCATGAAGTACGACGCAATCATCATTGGTGCGGGCCACAACGGTCTTGTAACGGCTGCATACCTTGGCCGGGCAGGGCGCAAAGTGCTGGTGCTGGAGCGCCGTGAAATGGTTGGCGGCTGCGCTGTTACAGAAGAGCTTTGGCCTGGGTATCGGGTGTCGGTGGCAAGTTACCTGACAAGCCTGATGCAGGAAAAAGTGGTGAACGATTTGGAACTGCATCGCTATGGCTATGCGGTTGATGCGAAGGATCCATCGTTCTTTTCCATGTTTCCAGACGGACGGCACCTTTTCATGTGGCAAGATTCCAAGCGAACGTTGGCTGAGCTTGCGAAGTTTTCAAGTAAAGATGCTGCCGCTTATCCGCTGTTTGAAGAGCACTTGGAACGCCTTGCTGCTGTGGTGGAAAAGCTGCTGCTTGAAACGCCTCCAAACTTTCCGCCAACTGGGGTGGGAGATCTGTTCGACTATCTAAAACTTGCTGCCAAGTTGTATGGGCTGTCTGCTAAGGATTCCGTGGCGCTGGTTAAGATCTTCACCATGAGTGCGGCTGAGTTTTTGGACGAATGGTTTGAGTCGGACGAAGTGAAAGTGACGCTTGCCACCGATGGTGTGATTGGTGCCAATGGCGGCCCGAGATCGCCCGGCACCGCTTATATTCTGCTTCACCACTGCATGGGTGGAGTTGATGGCAAACGCGGATTGTGGGGTTTTGTGCGCGGCGGTATGGGTGCCGTTTCCGAGGCGATTGCTGCGTCTGCGCGCGCTCACGGTGTTGAGATTCGAACGGAAACGCCGGTCTCAAATATTCTGATTGAAAATGGAAGAGCTGTCGGGGTTGTGCTGAATAATGGTGATGAATTGCGAGCATCCATCGTTGTCAGTAATCTTGATCCAAAGCTTACCTTCTTAAAGCTTGTCGCAGCGCAGGAACTGCCTGCCGATTTCCTGTTGCGGATTAGGCAATGGCGCACTGAAGGCACATCAATGAAGATCAATCTGGCGCTTGACGGGCTGCCTGACTTCACTTGCTTGCCGGGAACGCCGGGGCCGCAGCACGGGGCAACGATGCACATTTGCCCCAACATCGAGTATGTGGAACGGGCCTGGGATTGTGCTAAATATGGACGGCCTTCCGAACGGCCACTGCTGGAATTGACGTGCCCGACAGTTTACGATCCGTCGCTGGCACCAGCGGGTAAGCACATCATGGGAATCTTTCTGCAATATGCGCCCTATACGCTGCGGGAAGGGAATTGGGATGATTTGCGAGAGCCGTATGGCGATCACGTGATTGACCTGATTGCGGAATATGCGCCGAATATTCGTGACATTGTTTTGCATCGGCAAGTACTGAGCCCGCTTGATTTGGAGCGGCGTTTCTCCATCACCGGCGGCAATATTTTCCACGGCGAAATGAGTTTGGATCAGATGTTTGTGCTGCGGCCTGCTGCCGGGTTTGCAAACTACCGCACACCGGTCAAGGGCCTGTTTTTATGCGGTTCCGGAACACATCCAGGAGGTGGGGTTATGGGTGCCCCGGGGCACAATGCGGCTCGTGAGATTTTACGTGGCTGAAGCCCGTTTCGCTTTTGGTGTTTCTTGCAGATCTTCCAGCCATCCTGCATCTTCGCCGAAGATTTTTAAGGCCATCAACGCGGTTTCCGCGAAGTAGGCACCAAGGATGGGATTCTCGAGCCCAAGCGCGGCCATTTGTCTTCGAACCGATTCCAAGTCGCGGGAGGCCAATGCGCCCATCCATCCCTG